>CALWOK010000175.1 GCA_944383125.1 uncultured Flavonifractor sp. | reverse complement strand
GGCCTCGTTGATCTGCCAGAACCAGTCCATGGCCTCAGAGGTCTTGGTGAGATCCTCTACCTGCTGTTCCAGGGTGTTGATCTCTTTGGACTGCTGCCGGATGGTATTCTGGTTGTCGCTGACGGCGCTTTCCAGATCCTCCACCTGCTTGGTGAGGGCTTCATTCTGCTTCAGGGTATTCTCCAGAGACTGGGTGGCAGAGTCAGAGGTGTGCTGCAAATTGGACAGGGCCTCCTGATTGGCCCGGCGCTGCATCAGAAAGGACATCAGCAGCAGCACAAAGGCAGCTGCAAAGAGAATGAGCAGATAAAACAGCACCGGGTTGCGCTTGGTGGGGCTTTCGTGCTCTGCTTCATGCTGGAGCTGGCTGCGCTCCTGCTTTTCGGCATCAGATGGACTCAAAGACTTGTACCTCCTTGGTGTTCGGAGGGCAGCTGCTCCAGCAGCTCCAACAGGGTGTTGAGATCCTCCGGGTTATAGTATTCCAATTCCACCTTACCTTTTTTCTTCCCGTTGATAATATGGACCTTGCGCCCAAACCGGGCAGCCAGGGTTTGCTCCGCCTCCCGCAGGTAGATGGACAGGTCGGGACCGGGTGGGGGAGAGGGGGGCATTTTTTCGCCGGCGGCCAGCTTCTTGGCCAGAGATTCCGTCTGGCGCACGCTCAGATCTTCGGCAATGACTTTCTGGGCCAGCTTCTTTTGCAGTTCCCCGGTGGGGGCAGCCAGAATGGCCCGGGCATGTCCGGCGGACAGCTTGCCCTCCTCCAGCAGCTGGAGAATGGGGTCGGGCAGCACCAGCAGCCGCAGGGCGTTGGCAATGGCCGGCCGGGATTTGCCCACCCGATGGGAGACCTCTTCCTGGGTAAGGCCGTACTCTTCCATCAAAACCTTGTAGCCGCTGGCCTCTTCGATGGGGTTCAGGTCCTCCCGCTGGAGGTTTTCAATGAGGCCGATTTCCATCACTTTCCGGTCGTCGGCCTCAATGATGACGGCGGGGATTTCCGACAACCCTGCCAGCTTGGCGGCCCGCCACCGGCGTTCCCCGGCTATGATCTGATAATAGCCGGAGGACAGCCGCCGCACCGTCAGGGGCTGGATGACTCCATGCATCCGGATGGAGTCGGCCAGATCCTGCAGGGATGCTTCGTCAAATCGTTTGCGGGGCTGCTTCAGCCCCGGCTCTACCTGGGCGATGGGAAGGGAGAGGGAGCCTCCTTCCTGGGATTGCAGGGCTGCGTCCCCCAGAAGAGCGCCCAGCCCCTTGCCAAGCCCCCGTTCCAATGCCATAGGTCATTCGCTCCTTTCCTGGCGCGTGATGTTGTACTGGTTTTGCTCCATCAGTTCTTCCGCCAGGGCGGTGTAGGCCTCCGACCCTCTGGAATAGGGGTCGTAGGCCTGAATGGGTTTGCCGAAGCTGGGGGCTTCCGACAACCGCACATTCCGGGGAATGACCGTGGCAAACACCTGGCCGGGGAAGTGGCGCTTGACCTCCTCGGCCACCTGCATGGACAGGTTGGTGCGCCCGTCAAACATGGTGAGGATGACTCCCTCCAGCCCGATGTTGGGGTTGAGGGAGCGTTTGACGATGCGGATGGTGGACAGCAGATCACTCAAGCCCTCCAGGGCGTAGTACTCACACTGCACCGGTACCAGTACGGTATCGGCGGCGCACAGGGCGTTGAGGGTGAGCAGCTCCAGGGAGGGGGGGCAGTCCACAAAGATGTAGTCGTACTTGTCCTCCAGAGAGGTAAGGGCATTTTTCAGCAGATATTCCCGCTGATTTGCCGTAATCATCTCCACCGTGGCGCCGGCCAGTGCCTTATTGGCGGGAATCACATCGGCATAGGGGGTGGAGACAATGGCTTTGGCGACATCCACGCCGTTGAGCAGGATGTCATAAATGCTGGGGGAGAGGGTTTTATCTACCCCAAAACCGGAGGTGGTGTTGGCCTGGGGGTCAAAATCACACACCAAAACACGCAGCTCCAGCTTTTTCAGGGCGGCAGCCAGGTTGACGCAAGTGGTGGTTTTTCCTACGCCGCCCTTTTGATTTACGATTGCAATGGTCTTTGCCATAGCGCACCTGCCTTCTTTTCAGTTCCTGCGTATGTGGTATATTATAGCCTGTGGGCAAACGCAATTCAACTGAAAAGCGCAAGAAAGTATGTTTCACGTGAAACACCCTAGCTGTGCAAAGAGACAAAAGCCGGATGTTTCACGTGAAACATCCGGCCCGATGAGGGGGATCAGCCCTTGGGAATGGTGATGGTAAGTAAAATGGATTCTTCGGTTTCCTGCCGTTTGCAGTTGGCTTTCACCCCGGCACTCTTCATCATGGACAGGCCCCGGGTCACCGAGTTGAGAAACAGCCGCACATCTTTGATAATAAAGGAGGGCTTCTTGCGGGCAGGCTTGTCCGGCTGGGCAGGCTTGTCCGGCTGGGCAGGCTGGAGCAGCTCTTCCACATACTGCTCCGTTCTGGCCACCGTCAGTCCCTCCTCCGCCACATGGCGGGCGGCCTCCTCCTGGGCAGCCGGGTCCTCCAGCTTTAATAAGGCCCGGGCGTGGCGCTCGGTGCAGCCGTGTTCCCGCAGCACGGCCAGAGCGCCGGCGGGAAGCCGCAGCAGCCGCAGCTTGTTGGCCACCGAGGACTGGGATTTTCCAATGCGCTTGGCGGCCTCCTCCTGGGAAAGATGATAGGTCTGGATGAGAGAGGACAGGGCGGCGGCCTCCGCCACAAAGTC
>CALWOK010000174.1 GCA_944383125.1 uncultured Flavonifractor sp. | reverse complement strand
CAGCTCACCAAGTATGAGCTGGTGCCTGAGGAGTGGGGCGGCGAGACCATCATCTGTCCCATTTCCGCCAAGACCGGTATGGGTGTGGATAACCTGCTGGAGATGGTCAACCTGACTGCCGAGATGCAGGAGCTGAAGGCCAATCCCAACCGTTCTGCCCATGGCGCCGTCATTGAGGCCCGGCTGGACAAGGGCCGTGGCCCTGTGGCCACCCTGCTGGTGCAGAATGGCACCCTGAAACAGGGCGATGTGATCATTGCCGGTACTGCGGTGGGCCGTGTCCGTGCCATGACCAACGCCAAGGGCGAAAAGCTGAAAGAGGCCGGTCCCTCCGTTCCTGTGGAGATCATCGGTATGGGCGAGGTGCCTGGCGCTGGTGACGATTTCCACGCCGTGGCTGACGAGCGCATGGCCCGTGAGCTGGTGGAGCAGCGCAAGCATGAGCAGAAGATGGCTGCCTCCGGCCCGGTGGGCAAGGTGAGCCTGGAGGATCTGTTCAGCCAGATCAAGCAGGGCGAGATGAAGGATCTGAACATCATTGTCAAGGCCGACGTCCAGGGTTCTGCCGAGGCCGTCAAGGCATCCCTGGAGAAGATCTCCAACGACGAGGTGCGGGTGCGGGTGATCCACTGCGCCGTGGGCGCCATCAGCGAGAGCGACGTCATGCTGGCTACCACCTCCAATGCCATCATTGTGGGCTTCAACGTGCGCCCCGACAACAACGCCAAGGAGACCGCCGCCCGGAACAAGGTGGATATGCGGATGTACCGGGTGATCTATGACTGCATCAACGAGATTGAAACCGCTATGAAGGGTATGCTGGCCCCCAAGTTCAAGGAAGTGGAACTGGGCCAGGCCGAGGTGCGCAACGTGTTCCGCATCACCGGCGTGGGCATGGTGGCCGGCTGCTATGTTACCAACGGCAAGATGCAGCGGGGCGCTCAGATGCGTCTGCTGCGGGATAACGTGGTGATTTATGACGGTTCCATTGCCTCTCTCCAGCGCTTCAAGGACAGCGTGAAGGAAGTGGCCCAGGGCTATGAATGCGGTATCACCTTTGAGAAGTTCCAGGACATCAAGGAAGGCGATGTCATCGAAGCCTATTTGATGGAGCAGATCGAGGTGTAATGTTGCTTCTTGCGGAGTGCCTCCGGCCCGGCATAGCCGTGCCGGCCTACGCTAAACATTTGCCACCGGCAAATGTTCTTAACGCTACGGTGGAGCAGATTGAAGTATCATTCCACACACAACCAAACCAGACCCGTTCCGTCCCCAAGTCATTTGAGGAGGGGACGGGTCTGTATTGCATGATAGGAGAACACCATGGCAAGTAATCGAATTGGACGTATCAATGAGGAAATCCAGCGGGAGCTGGCAACCCTGATCCGCACCGTGAAGGACCCCCGGGTGCATGGACTGGTTTCCATCACAGCAGTGGATACCACCTCTGACTTGCGCTACAGCAAGGTTTATGTCAGTGTACTGGACAAAAGCGATGTAAGCGAAGTGGTCAAGGGGCTGAAATCTGCCGGGGGTTATCTGCGGCGGGAACTGGGACGGGCTCTCCAGCTGCGCTATACCCCTGAGCTGCAATTTGTGGAGGATGACTCCATCAACACCGGCGCCCATATCCTCAGTATGCTGCGCAATCCGGATGTGGTCAAGCCTGCCAATCCTGCCAACGCCCATATCAATCTGGACGAGGAGGAATGAGGGTATGACCATCCAAGAGACAGCCGCCTGGTTGAAAGACCACGATTGCTATCTGATTCTCACCCATAAGCGGCCGGACGGGGATACCATCGGCAGTGCCGCCGCCCTTTGCCGGGGCCTGCGCAATATGGGAAAAACTGCCCATATTTGCCCCGGTACGGGAGAAACCCACCTCTTTACCCCCTATCTGGAGGGATTGCTGGCGCCTGAGGACTACCAACCGGATACTGTGGTCAGCGTGGACATTGCCGCCAAGGGGCTGTTTACCCAGGCCGGACAGCCCTGTCTGGAACGTGGGATTGACCTGGCCATTGACCACCACCCTTCCCAGGAGTTCTTTGCCAAAGAAACCTGTCTGGATGCCGGACGGGCGGCCTGTGGTGAGATTGTCTATGAAATCCTGAAGGAGCTGGGGCAGATTACAGCAGAAATTGCCCTGCCCCTTTATGTGGCAGTTTCCACTGATTGCGGCTGTTTTCAGTATGGTAATACCACGGCAGACACCCATCGGGTGGCTGCTGCCCTGATGGATACCGGGTTGGACATATTCCCCCTGAACAAGCGCCATTTCCGTACCAAAACCTGGGCCAGACTCCAGGTGGAACGGCTCATTACGGAGCGGATGCACCGGTATGAAGAGGGAAAAATTGCCGTAGCCCCTGTGTCTCTCTCCCTGCTGGATGAAGCTGGGGCCACGGAGGAGGACATGGAGGATATTGCCGCCTTTTTGGGCCAGATTGAAGGGGTGGAGACTTCCATCACCATCCGGGAACTGAAAGAGGGAGGGTGCAAGCTGTCGGTGCGCACCTCCGGTGGACTGAACGCCACCCAGGTGTGTGCCATTCTGGGGGGCGGCGGTCACGCCGCCGCCGCAGGTTGTACCGTAAACGGCACGATGGAACAGGCAGAACAGGCCATTCTGGATGCCATCAAGCAGGTGGAAGGCCATGCCTAATGGAATTTTGATCGTTGACAAGCCCCAGGACTGGACCAGCATGGATGTCTGTGCCAAAGTCCGTGGTATTTTTCACGAAAAACGGGTGGGCCACGGCGGTACACTGGACCCCATGGCAACAGGCGTGCTGCCGGTCTTTGTGGGCCGGGCTACCCGTGCGGTGGAATTTGCCGTGGAGGGGAAGAAGGAGTATGTTGCCGCTTTGAAGCTGGGTGTTGTGACCAACACCCAGGATACCACCGGTGACATTCTGGAAACCCGGCCGGTGACAGTGGACCGCAGCAGGCTGGAAGGGGTGCTGGATGCCTTCCGGGGAGAGATTGCGCAGATTCCGCCCATGTATTCCGCCATCAAAATCAAGGGAAAAAAGCTCTACGAACTGGCCCGGGCAGGGCAGGAGGTGGAGCGGGCTCCCAGACAGGTTACCATTGAGGAACTGGAAGTGCTGGCAGAAGCTCCGGCAGGGTTTCCGGCGGAAGAAAACACCTGGTATCTGAGAGTAGCGTGTTCCAAGGGGACCTATATCCGCACGTTATGCCATGATATTGGGCAGGCCCTTGGGTGCGGTGGGTGTATGTCGGCGCTGCGGCGCACCAAAGCTGCCGGGTTTACCCTGGAACAGGCTGTGACGCTGGAAGAGCTGCAATCTGCCCCAGATCCCGCTGCGCTGCTGGCGCCGGTGGACAAATGCTTTGCCGCCTGTCCTCAGCTTACGATTCAGGGCGCTGCCTTGAAAAAGGCCAGAAACGGAAATCCCTTCTCTTGTGGTGCAGCAGACGGTCTGTGGCGGGTCTATGGACCGGAGGGGGAGTTTTTGCTGCTGGGCAGCTGTACCGGCGGTACTATGACAACCATGAAAAGCTTTTTTGAGGTGTAGCAGTGTGAGGCAGACAGAGATCAAACGGGTCATTGCGCTGGGTTTTTTTGACGGGGTTCATCTGGGCCACGGGGCACTCCTGCGTCGGGTGGGAGAACTGGCCATGCAGCATCGGGCAATTCCTGCGGCTGTGACCTTTGATACCCATCCGGAGAACCTGATTCTGAAAACTCCCGCAGTTCCCCTGCTCAGTTCGCCATTGGACCGGGCAGAGCTGATGCGCCGGTACTACGGCATCCAGGATGTAATTGTGGCCCACTTTGACGAGCGGATGATGCACATGCCCTGGCGGGAATTTGTTACCGACTATCTGGTGGCGGAACATGGCGCAGTTCATGTGGTGGCAGGCCATGACTTTCATTTTGGCTACAAGGGAGAGGGCAATCCGGAGCGGCTGACCCAGCTGTGCCGCCAGTTGGGGGTGGGCTGTGACATTGTGCCGAAGGTAGAGCGGGATCATATTACTGTATCCTCTACCTATATCCGTACTTTGGTGGCCCAGGGTGAGATGGAGCGGGCCAATGACTTTCTGGGCCACCCATATACCCTGACAGATACTGTGGTTCACGGTAAAAAACTTGGTACTACTCTGGGCTTTCCAACGGTGAATCTGCGTTTCCAGCCGGGAGTGCTGATTCCAGCCTACGGGGTATATGCCACCCGGGTATGGTTTGAATCGGGGGAAAGCCGTCTGGCAGTGACCAATGTTGGTATCCGACCTACGGTAGATGATGGGGATCGTGTTACAGTAGAGGGTTTTATTCTGGATTTTACCGGAAATCTGTACGGACAGACGGTACGCATGGAGTTTTATCAGCATCTGCGGGGGGAACGGAAATTTGACAGCCTGGCTGCTCTGAAAGAAGAGGTCATGCGCAACGCCGACCAGACCCGCAGTTACTTTCAGCAGCTGTAGGCCAGAGAATTGACGGAAAGGGGACAGAGATGCGGTATCACAAAATCTATCCTGCCGCCATTTGTTTCGCATGCTATCTGATGGTGATTGGCGTATTGCTGGGAGATCCGGCGGAGATTTTACCCGGCCTGTGGAAAATTATTCTGACAGAAGATGCGCTTATTACCGACTACATCCAGATTGCCGGAGTGGGGGCCGCCTTTGTCAATGCCGGTCTGGTGGTGCTCATCAGTCTGGGGATTCTCCACCTGAGCAAAGATCCCCTGAACGGCTTTACCCTGGTAGAGTTAGGGCTGATGGCGGGTTTTGCCCTGTTCGGCAAAAACATCGCCAATATCTGGCCTATTATTGGGGGAACCTTCCTCTATGCCAAGGTGCGGCGGGAACCCTTTGGCAAGTATGCCTCGGTGTCTCTGCTGGCCACGGCACTGGCGCCGGTGGTGAGCTATGTGGCCCTGGACAATGGTTGGGGCAATATCTGGTGGGCGCTGCTCATTGGAGCCGGAATCGGCTTTGTGCTCCCACCCATGTCGGCCTATACATATAAAATTCAGAACGGCATGAACCTGTACAACATGGGCTTTGCCTGCGGTCTGCTGGCCACCATTCTGGTGCCTGTCATGACCTCCTTGGGGGCCAGACCTACGGTGGCCCACCACTGGGCCACCGGCTATAATCTGAGCCTGGGCATTTGTCTGGGCGTTTTGTGTGTGGTGCTCATTGTGATCGGCCTGTTTTTCAGCGGCCGTCCGGCCTGGGCTGCCTGGGCAGGCTACCGGCGTCTGCTGCTGACCACCGGCCGGGCGCCCAGTGACTACCTGCGGATGCTGGGCGCGCCCGCCACGCTGATCAGCATGGGAGTAAATGGTCTGATTGGCATGACCTTTATTCTGGCCACTGGCGGCGATCTGAACGGCCCTACATTGGGCGGTATTTTTACCATTATGGGCTTTTCCGGCTTTGGAAAACATGCAAGGAATATTATTCCCATTATGCTGGGTGTGGTGCTGGGCAGCTTCTGTATGCACTGGAGCATCAATGACAGCGGTGTGCAGCTTGCACTGCTGTTTGGAACCACACTTGCCCCCATTTCCGGCTATTTCGGCTGGCCCTTTGGCATTCTGGCAGGTTTCCTCCACTCCTCGGTGGTGCTGCGGGCAGGTACGCCGGTGGAGGGCTTCAACCTGTACAACAATGGCTTTTCCGGAGGACTGCTGGCCATCGTGCTCTATCCCATTATCTCTGAGGCCATCCGCCACCGCAAACCGGAGTTGCAGGATGTGGACTATTTTGATGCCTTTGAGCGGGACAGTCCTACCATTCCTCCGCCCATTCAGAAGAAATAAGAATAAAGGAGCGCTGTCTTACTGCCCACTGGGCCATGAGACAGCGCTTTTTTATCTGTTTAACGGTGGTGGCTCAGGCGGATGCACGCTAGGGTATAGGATACCTGTAGGACTCCCCACAGCAGAATGACCACCAATATGGGTAACAGGCCAATATCTGTCACAAAGCTCAGGATGACCAGTACCAGCCAGGCAATCGAGCAAGCTCCGCTCATGGTTTTGTAGGCGTGGAAAGAAGCCTGACCAATCTGAGCCCGTTCCAATTCGTCGCAGCTATCCAGCCACTTTTTCTGAAAGTTGACATTATAAATACTGCCTTGCTTCTCTGGGTTGATCTGACGGGTCAGATCTACTATTTTTTGCTGGAGTACTATAGTTACTCCTATGGAAACCAGAAAACAGGCGGCATTGATCAGTGGATTGGCGTAGAGAAAGCTGGCAGCCAGAAAGAACAGATCGGCTAAGTATACTAAAGTGGAAAGCAAGAGCGCATAGCTCAGTCTATCTTCTATTCCTTGAGTTTCCTCCTCTGATTCTTGATCATAGATGGCAAAACGGGTTTTGGATGTGTGGAGCAAAAGAAAGGCAGGAATCAACATTAATATACTGATAGATGGGATTGCCCAGGGAGTAATGATGGTCATGATTTGATCCAAAGCAGCCCATAGTCTGTCTAACATCCCTTTTTCTGCAGCTATGGCGCTAAAAAAGCCCCCTATAGCTCCCAAAAAGGCAGATAATAAAATAATCAGTAAAAATAGAGGGAGAGATTTTCGATTGTCCCGTTGAATCGTATTACGCATGCATGTCATCCTCCTCATAAATAAAAATATCTTCCACAGTCACTCCACAGCGTCTAGCCAGTTTCAAAGCCAGGGTAACAGATGGGGAATAATCTCCTCGTTCAATTTGGCTGATGGTCTGGCGGGATACTCCAACCAAACGGCCCATTTCCTGCTGATTTACCCCAAGCCGTACCCGAAACTCTTTCAACCGGTTATAAAGCGGCATGGTATCACCTCCTGATATGACAAGAATATATGTCATATTGACAAGAAAACTTGTCATATAGAGCATAGCACTGACAAGTTTTCTTGTCAAGTGAAAGATAAAAAGGAGCGTTGCAGAATAACCAACTGCAGCGCTCCCTTATGTTATGTGGACAAGGAAGGTCAGGAATCACAGTCTGCTGCTCCAGATACAGATCATGTTCCAGACTCTCATAGCCCGCGTCTGCCACAA
>CALWOK010000173.1 GCA_944383125.1 uncultured Flavonifractor sp. | reverse complement strand
CCGGTGGTGGTGGGCTATATTGCCCTGGGCAGCGTGGATAATCCCAATGGCGTCATGCACACCAGCGGCCCTTACTATACTGCCGGAGATGCTGCCGGTGATATCACTGTAAGCACACCCAACAGTGCAGTAACTGGCTATTTGAATAACAGAGTGGCAGCCGATAATCCTGATGCTGCAACCATGCTGTCCGCCAAGAGCGGCGTCGGCCTGCTGACCTCCTTCCTGGAGCAGTCGGGTACCGATCTGGCCACTGAGTTTTCCAACCTGATCATTTACCAGCGCGGCTATCAGGCCAATACCCGTATTGTCACCGTCACCGACTCCATGCTGGAGGAGCTGGTGAACCTGAAGCGCTGAGCGTAACCATCCGGAAGGCGTTCCCCCGCCCGGCAGGGCGGGGGAGACGCTGTGGAAGGAGGCAGTCTGTATGATCGTGCTGAAAAAAATGAACAATGAGAGATTTCTGGTCAATCACCATCAAATTGAGTGCATTGAGTTGATTCCCGAGTGCAAAGTGGTTATGATGAACCACGACTACTATCTGGTGCGGGATACCGTGGAGGAGATCATCCAGAAGATTGCCGAATATAATGCCAAGGTGCAGGATATTCACCGGGAGATATCTGTGGTTGACCGGCGCTAACCCGACGGGCAGCTACCCAGACGCAGGAAATTCACAGAAGGGGTCGACAGTATGAATATAGTATATTTGATTGGCTTGCTCATGGCCATCTTCTTTACCTTCTTCGGCATTACGGTAACCATTGATGGGTCGGGATTTGGGTTCAACGCTGCCAATATCATGTCCTTTGTGGACGTATCCAGTATTCTGATCGTCTTCGGCGGTACCCTGGCGGTGGTCGTTGCCAGCTATCCCAAGCTGGTCAAGTCCTTCCCCTCCCATGTGGGGATTATGCTGCGGGCCAAGGCCTTTGACCCTACCGGCTATGTAGATCAGCTGGTGGAGCTGGCCCAGATTGCCCGTAAAAACGGCCTGCTGGCCCTGGAGGAGAAAGCCAACGAGCAAACCGACCCCTTCTTCAAACAGGCCATTATGCTCATTGTGGACGCCAATGACCCTGACCGGGTGAAGAGTATTCTGGAAAATGACATTGCCCAGACCTCTGCCCGCCACCAGGAGGTGGTGGCCATGTATGAGCGTGGCTCCAATGCTGCCCCCGCCTTTGGTATGATCGGTACCCTCATCGGCCTGATCAACATGCTGAAGAGTCTGGACGGCGCAGACATGGACAGCCTGGGTCCCAATATGTCGGTGGCCCTGGTTACCACCTTCTACGGCTCCCTGCTGGCCCATGTGATTTTTAACCCCATCGCCTCCAATCTGACCGCCCGGGACGAGGAAGAGATCCTCTGCCGGGAGATCATTGTGGAGGGCATTATGGCCATCCAGTCGGGCGACAACCCCAAGTTCCTGCGGGAGCGCCTGATGACCTTTATCAACCAGAAGCAGCGGGGCCTGGAAGAGGAAGGCGGCTCCGGCAAGAAAAAGGGCAAGAAGAAGGGCAAGGAAGAATAATGGGCATTCTTGGCGCAGCCGCCCAAAAAAAGCGGCTGGAACGGGGCAAGGTTGCACCATCATGCTCTTTCCATTACAGCGAGATGCTGTTATAATGGAGAAGTTAGTTGTGAAATAACCCTTTGGGGAAGAAGGTGTGGAGATGAAGAAAAAACGCGGCGGCAGCGGCGGAGCCAACTGGATGGATACCTATGGCGATATGGTGACCTTGCTGCTGTGCTTCTTCGTCATGCTGTATTCCATGTCCTCCATCAATGAGGAAAAATGGATGGCTTTGGTAGAGGCGTTGAATCCCAACAGTGAGCCGGAAAATATCGGTATGCCTGTGTCCACTGACGGCCCTGCGCCCATGCCTGTGCTGACCCAGGAACAGGTGGATGCGGATATTGAGGCCCTCTATCAGTCCATGAAGGAGTATATAGAGACGGAAAACCTGACCAACCAGATCAGCATCACCAAGGGCAGCGGATATGTGTTCATCACCTTTGATGATACGGTATTCTTTGCCGGGGACAGCTATGAACTGCTGGATGCAGGAGAGGAAATCCTGGACCAGATTGCCAAGTCCATCGGCGAGGTCAGCGAGTCCATTGACGAAATCCAGGTGCTGGGCCATACCGCTCAGGCGGTGGCCAACGCCCCGAACCCCGTAACGGCGGACCGCTTTCTGGCCACCAACCGGGCTTCGGTGGTTACGGTGTATTTACAGGAAAAAAATGTAATCGATCCGGCCAGACTGGTCAGCGTAGGCTATGGCCAGTGGCGGCCTGTCTCGGACAATCAGACTTCCGAGGGACGGGCCAAAAACCGCCGGGTGGAATTGCTTGTGACCGGATTGGATGTGAGCAGCGGTTTGGGTGATGATATCGTCCAGTATTATACCATGCGCTCTGGCGAAGACGGCACGGTGGCGTCCTCCAGCTGGGAGGACCAGACAACAGAAACCGGCTCCGGCCAGGAGGAGTAGCCATGGCGGAAGTACTGTCACAAAGTCAAATTGACGCACTCTTGAACGCCGCCCGCAGCGGCGATATGGCGGCAAGCCAGAAGGAAGAGGCACCGGAAAAAAAGTACCGGAAATACGATTTTTATAGCCCTAGAAAATTTACCAAGGACCGGCTGAAAATGCTCAGCAGCGTCTTTGAAAACTATACACGCATCATCAACTCCCGCATCAACGGCCTGCTCCACACCACCTGTGAGATTTCGGTGGAGTCGGTGGAGGAGCAGCGCTACTATGAGTTTTCCAACGCCCTGTCTGATGGCGATGTGCTCATGCTGGTGGATTCCTTTATGGAGGGGGCCGACATCAGCTCCGATGAATCCCCCGCCCTGGTCCACTTCAGTACGGCGCTTATCCTGAATATGATGGACCGGCTGCTGGGCGGCGAGGGGGACTCAGGGGACGGGATCCCGCCGGGCTATACCTTTACCACTATGGAGCTGAAGCTCTACGAGGATATTGTACGGGACTTTATCGGCGTACTGGGCGGCAGCTGGGAGAACTATGTGGAGCTGGATTTCACCTGCCGCAGAGTGGAAACCAACCCCACGCTGGTACAGCTGATCGGCCTGGATGAGACGGTCATCATTGTGGGTATCAGCATGAAATTCCCCAATGCCTCCGGATTGATGAGCGTCTGTCTGCCCGGCACCATGCTGACCAATATCTTTGCCAGGATCATGGCCATGAATCAGGTGGGCAGAGGCAGCGGAGAAAACAACTCCGAGGAGATTATGGGCATCCTGCAGGACTCCGAGCTGGAGATTACCGCAGAGCTGGGACGGACAGAGCTGACCTTGCAGGATATCTACTATCTGAATGTAGGCGACGTGATTGACCTGGGTCAGTCCACCAAGGTACCCATCCAGCTGTATGTGGGCGGTCAGCCCTGGTTCAACGGCAAGCTGGGTACCCAAAACAACAATATGGCTGTCAAGATCGGAGAGACCTACCATGTCCGGAGAAGAGAGGAGAAGTAAAGGAACATGAGTGACGCAGTATTTAATACGATGGAGTTGGATGCCATCGGTGAACTCATGAATATCAGCCTGGGTTCCTCGGCTACCGCCGTCTCCAACATGCTGGATCACCGGGTTGACATCACCACCCCCACGGTACAGGTGGTCACTGTGGATGACTTCAGCCTGGGGGATTTGGAGCCGGCTATCGGCATCGAAATCAAATACGTCTCCGGACTGGAGGGCAGCAACATCATGCTGCTCAAGCGGGGAGACGTCAAAGTCATTGTGGATATCCTGATGGGAGGAGAGACTCCGGAAGAGGACTTTGATCTGAATGATTTGACCATCAGCGCCGTGTGTGAGGTTATGAACCAGATGATGGGTGCAGCCTCCACCGCTCTGTCCGACTTCCTGGGATATTCCGTTAATATTTCTACCCCCCAATCCTTTGCATTGGATGATCTGGACCAGTTCAAAAAGGATCATTTCCCTCCCAATAACGGCAATCTGGTGGTTGTCCGCTTTATGCTTGGCATTGAAAACATTCTCCAGAGTGAATTTGTCAATGTCATGTCGGTGGACCTGGCCAGAGATTTGCTGGCAGGCTTTGAGATGAATTTCGGTTCTCCCACCCCGCCTGCGGAGGAAACCCCTGCACCCCCTCCGGCAGAGCCGTCCTCCGGCGGCGCCACCCTGAGCCAGGAGGAGATCGAGCGGATGATGGGCGGCGGCGCTCCCGCAGCCCCGGCCCCCTCTTCCGGCGGCGCCACCCTGAGCCAGGAGGAAATCGAGCGGATGATGGGCGGGGGCGCACCTGCCGCCCCGGCGGCACCTTCCGGCGGCGCCACCCTGAGCCAGGAGGAGATTGAGCGGATGATGGGCGGCAGCCCGCAGCCTGCCCCCGCTCAGCCGGTGATGGGGCAGCCTCAGATCCCCTATCAGCAGCCCGGCTATCCCCCCCAGATGGGATATCCGCCCCAGATGGGCTATCCACCCCAGCAGATGGGGTATCCCCCCCAGATGTACCCCCAGCAGGCGGCCCCTCAGGACCCCCGGCTCATCAGTGCCAAACCGGTGCAGCTCTCCCCTCTGGATGTGGAGGAGCGCATTGGCAAGGCCCAGGCGGACAATCTGGAACTGATTATGTCGGTCCCCCTGGAGGTTTCGGTGGAGATCGGGCGTACCCGGCGGAAGGTGGAAGACATCCTGGCATTCTCCAAAGGCTCTCTGGTGGTGCTGGACAAACTGGCCGGCGACCAGGTGGATCTCTTTGTCAATGGCCTGTGTGTGGCCAAAGGCGATGTGGTGGTCATTGACGATAACTTTGGTGTGAGAATCACAGAAGTGCTCAAGCATGCAGAATTGCTGAATCTGACTTAACCGGACATTGGCTCCTGGAGTCGAAACAATAACATGATGTAAAGGATGGAAAACAATGGCTAAGATTATGATTGTGGATGATGCTGCATTTATGAGAAAGGTCATCCGGGATACCCTGACCAAGAGCGGCTATACCGACCTGCACGAGGCTGTGGACGGCAAGGACGCCGTGGAGAAGTATTTTGAGCTGAAGCCCGATCTGGTGCTGATGGATATCACCATGCCCAACATGGACGGCCTGGAGGCCCTGAAGGCCATCCGTGCTAAGGACAGCAACGCCAATGTGGTGATGTGCTCCGCCATGGGCCAGGAGGCCATGGTGGTGGAGGCTGTCCAGGCCGGGATCAAGGACTTCATTGTCAAGCCCTTCAAGAGCGACCGTCTGCTGAAGGCTGTGACTTCTATTGTAGGCAACCCCTGAGCAGCCTATGCCACAGGAAATTGGCTCTTTGCTCTGGGCCTTGCTGGTTACCGGTATGGTACTGGTGCTGGCCTACTGGTTTACCCGCCATGTGGTGGGGAGAACTGCCGTGGGCCGGCGGGCCAGGGGAAACCTGACGGTTCTGGATCAGGTTTCCCTGGGCCGGGACCAGCGGGTGGTTGTGGTACAGGCAGGGGAGGGCATCTATCTGTTGGGCGTGACCCCAGGCGGGATTACCTGTCTGAGGGTGCTCTCAGAAGAGGAATCCGCACCCTGGCGTCCCAACCAGCAGGATATGCCCGATCAGCGGACCGGCTTCGGGGAGGCTCTGCGCAAAGTGCTGGAGCAACGCAAACGGTAAGGAGGCACAACCTTGGACGCATGGATCAATGTAAATGGAGAGAATGTGCAGACCCTGCAAATTCTCTTTATGACCACGCTGTTGATGTTGCTGCCCTCCATGGTGGTGATGATGACCTCCTTTACCCGGTACATCATCTCCTTTTCCTTCTTGCGGACAGCCATGGGCCTACAGCAAAATCCGCCCAATATGGTATTGGTGGGGATTGCCCTGTTTCTGACCCTGTTTACCATGTCCCCCGTCATCAGCCAGATTCAAACCACCGCCTATGAACCCTATGTGGCGGAAGAAATCACCCAGGAGGAATTTCTCCAGCGTGCAGAGGTTCCGCTGAAGGATTTCATGCTGCGCAATACGGAGAACAGCTCTCTGGAACTGTTCTGTAATCTGGCCGGGGAGGAGATGCCCGCCGACCGGGAGAGCGCCCGGGACCTGCCTCTGCGCATTGTGGTACCCTCCTTCCTCACCACCGAGCTGAAACGGGCCTTTGAAATTGGGTTTTACCTGTATATCCCCTTTCTGCTCATCGACGTGGTGGTGGCCTCTGCCCTGATGTCCATGGGTATGATCATGCTGCCCCCAGCCATGATTTCCATGCCCTTCAAACTGCTGCTGTTTATTACCCTGGATGGCTGGCATATGCTTTTTTCCACACTGGTACAGGGTTTTCAGTAACAGTAGGAGGCTATTATGGAGGTAGTGGACATTATGCGGGAGGGCATCGGGGTTGCGCTGAAGCTGTCAGCCCCTATGCTCATTCTGGGGATGGTGGTAGGCGTCCTGGTGGCCATTTTCCAGGCCGTTACCCAGATTCATGAGCAATCCCTGGCCTTTATCCTCAAGCTGCTGGCCATTGTGCTGGTACTGCTGGTGGGCGGCGGGTGGATGCTGGAAACCATGCAGGACTTTACCAGATATATCTTTTCGCTGATGTGAGGGGCCGGGCGCCATGGACTGGGCTACAATCTATCTCTTTGAGCTGATTTTCATGCGGGTGTCCGGCTTTCTGATTACCAACCCCATCTTTGGCCGCACCAATCTGCCCAATCTGGCCAAGGGCGGGGTCGTTATGGTATTTTCCGCCTTTGTGTGGAGCTGTGCCGACCTGGCGCCCCAGCCGCCGGACTCCCTCATGGTGCTGGTGCTGCAGCTGCTGCTGGAGCTGGCCATTGGGATGGTCCTCTCCTTTGTGATGCGGGTTTTCTTTACGGTGGTACAGGTGGGCGGCGAGGTGATCGATGCCCAGATGGGTCTGACCATGGCCCAGATCTATGACGCCAGCAGCCAGGTCAACATGACGGTGACCGGTTCGCTGCTGAATGTACTGATGGTACTGGTCTTTTTTGCAGAAAACGGACACTATACCATGCTGCGTATCCTGCTCTCCTCCTCGGAGGTGGTTCCCTTCGGCGCCGGCGCCCTGGGACGGGGGGTGGCCGACAGTGTGGTGGCGCTGTTTCTGGAATGTATGGTGCTCAGTATCAAGCTGGCTCTGCCCATTCTGGTGGCCGAGCTGTTGGGAGAGTTGGGCATGGGGGTGCTGATGAAGGCCATCCCCCAGATCAACGTCTTTGTCATTAACATTGATCTGAAGGTGCTGATCGGGCTGTTTTTGCTCTTCCTCTTTCTGGTACCCATCAATGAATTCCTGCTGCAGGTGGAAAGCGATATGCTCTCCAGCCTGAAAGGGATGCTGGAGGTCATTGCCTCCCCCGGCTGAACATCCGGATGGCCTACAGGAGGTGGTGAGCGGTGGCCGAAAGCGAAAAGACCGAAAAAGCAACCCCAAAAAAGCGACGGGACGAACGGAAAAAAGGTCATATCATGTTCAGCAATGACGTGGTATCCGTGGCAGTGCTTGGGGTGTGTATGGCCATGATCGCCCTGACCGCCTCCGTGATCGCAGCGGAAGCGGGGCAGTTTCTCCGCCAGTGCATCAGCATGGCGGGGGCTCCCGAGCAGCAGGCCTTCAGCGGAGGGCTCAAAAAGCTGTTTGTGGACTTTGTACTGGCTGTAATCCGGGCAGCAGGTCCCTTGATAGCGGTAGGTACCATTACCGGGATTGCAGTAACCTTATATCAGACCAAGCTGCTGGTTACAACAGAGCCTTTGAGACCAAAATTCAGCAAGATCAATCCGTTGCAGGGATTCAAGCGGCTTTTTTCCCTCCGCTCCCTGGTGGATGTGGTGAAAAACCTGCTGAAAATTATTCTGCTGTTCTATCTGGTTTATAATTTTATAGCAGGGGTAATTGACACCCTGCCCAAGCTGCTCTTTACCGATATCGGCAGTGGCTGCGCCTATCTGCTGAGTCTGGCCATGCAGATCTCCGTCCAGATTGCCATTGCCTATGCCGTTCTGGCCGCTGCCGACTATATGTACCAGCGCTGGGACTATGAGCGGGGCATGCGCATGACCAAGCAGGAGGTCAAAGAAGAGTATAAGCAGATGGAAGGCGACCCCAAGATCAAGGGCAAGATCAAGGAAATGCAGCGGCGCATGGCCCAATCCCGCATGATGCAGCAGGTACCCCAGGCAGATGTGGTCATCCGTAACCCCACCCACTATGCCGTGGCCCTGCGCTACAAGCCGGACAAGGACACGGCGCCGGTGGTACTGGCCAAGGGACAGGATTCCCTGGCCCTGCGCATTGTGAAGGTGGCCGAAGAGTCCAAGGTGGCGGTGGTGGAAAACGTTCCCCTGGCCCGGGCCCTCTACGGCGCTACCGAGGTGGGGGGGCAAATCCCGCCGGAGTTATATAACGCTGTGGCAGAGGTATTGGTCTACCTCTACCGGCTGAACCAGGGAAAGACCTAAGAGAAAGCAGGCAACAGAGGGTTTATGAGAAGAATTCTGAACAATGCCATATCGTTGATCGTGGTGGTCATCGTTCTTTTCCTGGTGATCCCCCTGCCTACCTTTATGCTGGACATCCTGCTGGTGGTAAACATCTCTCTGTCTATTATGATTCTGATGATTACCATGAGCATTTCGGAGGCGCTGGAATTTTCCATCTTTCCATCCCTGCTGCTAGTAACTACGCTGTTCCGGCTGGGATTGAACGTATCCTCCACCCGGCTGATCCTCTCCAACGGCGGTAATGCCGGCGCAGTCATTGAGGCCTTTGGTAATTTGATTACACAAGGTAATATTGTCATCGGTGTTCTGATTTTCTTAATCATTGTACTGGTGCAGTTTATCGTCATTACCAAAGGTGCTGAGCGTGTATCCGAGGTGGCAGCCCGCTTCACCCTGGACGCCATGCCCGGCAAGCAGATGGCCATTGACGCCGACTTAAGCTCCGGACTGATTGACGAAAAGGAAGCCCGTATCCGCCGGCACAAGATCCAGAAGGAGGCCGACTTTTACGGCGCCATGGACGGTGCCACCAAGATCGTCAAGGGCGACGCCGTCATGTCCCTTATCATTACCCTCATCAACTTCGTGGCCGGTTTGATCATCGGCATGGTGCAGGACGGCGGAGACTTTGCCACGGTGCTGAGCGTGTACTCCATCGCCACCATTGGTGACGGTCTGGTGTCCCAGCTGCCCGCCCTGATGATCTCCACTGCCACAGGCATGATTGTTACCCGGTCGGTGTCTGACGGCAGCCTGAACACCGATGTGCTCAACCAGTTCAAGGCCCAGCCCCGGGCCATCATGTCCACCGGTATCATTCTGGCCCTGCTGGGTATGATTCCCGGCACTCCCACCATCCCTCTGTTGCTGGTGGGTACCGCCCTGACCGGGGGCGGGATTGTCGGCGGACGGCGGATGGAGACCGCTCAGGCCAAGCTCCAGGCGGAGGAGGCCGCCCAGGCCCAGCTGTCCTCTGCGGAGGAGCCGGTGGCCGAGTCGGATTATTTCAAAGATATCAGCAATGTCTATTCTCTTTTGTCTGTGGAGCCCATAGAAATGGAGTTTGGATACAGCCTGATCCCGCTGGTGGATGAGAGCAGCGGCGGTAAGCTCATCAGCCGCATTGTGATTTTCCGCCGGCAGTATGCCCAGGAGATGGGCTTTGTCATCCCCTCCATCCGGCTCCACGATGGGGCCGCCCTGGGTACCAACCAGTATATCATCCGCATCCGGGGGGAGGAGGTGGCCAAGGGCGAGGTTCTGGTGGACTATTATCTGGCCCTGGAGCCCCCCAATGCCACCGGTGAGATTGACGGCATTGAGACCATTGAACCGGCCTACGGCATTCCCTCCAAATGGATTCTGCCGGAGAACAAGGAGATGGCCGAGATTTACGGCTATACCGTCATTACACCCCTGACGGTTATGCTGACCCATCTGTCGGAAACCATCAAGAAGCACGCCCATGAACTGCTCAACCGGGCGGAGACCATGCAGCTGGTGGAGCATCTGAAGAGCACCGACCCCGACCTGGTGGCCGATGTGATTCCCAATATCATCAACTATGCCGGACTGGAGAAAATTCTGCGGGCCTTGCTGAAGGAGGGGGTACCCATCCGGGATCTGGGCCTGATTCTGGAAACCATTGCCGATGTGGGACCCAACCGGGATCTTGATCTTGTCACCGAGCAGATCCGTGGACGGCTCAGCCGGACCATCACCCACCGCTTCTGTGAGAACGGTCAGCTGCGGGTGGTGACCATGGACGCCGAGGTGGAAAAGAAGCTGCTGGGCGCTTTGACCAAAAACGACCAGGGCGTGTATCTGGCATTGGGACCGGATGTGATGCAGCAGATCATGGCCCAGCTGGGAGAGCTGCGGAAAAAGTTCCAGGAGCTGTCCCAGACGCCCATTGTGCTCACCAGTCAGGTGATCCGGGTGTATCTGAGCCGGATGATCGCCCAGTTCTATCCCGACGTGTATGTGCTGTCCTTCAACGAGATTACCAGCAACGTGCAGATCCAGGCCATTGGCAATATCGTATTGCAGCCCCAGGATCCCCAGCCCTAAGAGAAAGGTGGCGGAAGGCAGATGGAGCCAGATCACACAGCAAAGACACCTCAGACTCCACCTTGCGCCCCGCTCAACCCTCAGGAATGGGAGGAGCTGGACAACCAGCAGCTGCTGGAGCGGTATAAACAGACCGGCGATCCCCAGCTGCAGTGGGCGCTGGTCATGCGGTTTACCGGTGTGGTGCGGCGCATTGCCGCCCAGGCCACCGGCATTTACAGCAGCTTTGCCCAGCTGGAGGACATTGTGCAGGAGGGGCTGCTGGTGCTGCTCCATGCGGTGGATAAGTTTGATCCCACCAAAAATGTCAAATTTGAGACTTATATTTCCAAACGGCTGCGTGGCATGATCGTAGATCTGGCCCGCCGCCAGGACTGGCTGCCCCGCCAGGTGCGCCAGAAGGCCATCCGCCTCAACCGGGCGGCAGATGAGCTGGCCACCCAGCTGGGCCGGGCGCCGGAACGCCATGAAATTGCGGATTACCTTGGGGTCAGCCAGGAGCAGTATGACGCCCTGCTGTCCGACACGGTGGTATCCAATCTGATCTCTTTTGAGGCGGTGCTGGACGCCTACGGCAACGCCACCGAAAAGTACCTGGCCCAGAGCGGCCCGGTCAATCCTCCGGAGGAGCAAATGGAGGACCGGGAGCTGTATCAGGTATTGGCCGACAGCATAGCAACCCTGCGGGAAAAGGAACAGATTGTCCTGTCGCTCTACTATGAAAAGGAACTGAATATGAAAGAAATTGCCCAGGTGCTGGGCGTCAGCGCCGCCAGGGTGTCTCAGATCCACAGCAAGGCGCTCCAGCGCCTGCGGGAGTCGATACAGAGTTATTTGCAATCGTAAGAGAATACTTGGAAAGAGGGAATGGCAATGACCAAGGGCTTTTACAATCTTACTTCGGGGATGCTGTCCCAAGGGAGACGGCTGGACGTGATTGGAAACAACATGACCAATCTGGCCACAGCCGGCTACAAGGGGGAGACCTATACCGACAGCACCTTTGAGGAGGTACTGTTCAGCCGGGTGGGGAACAAGGACAAGCGCGGCGCCGCTCCCATCGGCGAGCAGAGCTATATCCTGGCCCCGGACCAGCTGTATATCAACTATGACCAGGGCGGCATGAAGGAAACCGGTATGATGCTGGATTTTGGCATCTACGGGGAGGGCTACTTTGCCATCCAGACGGCCGACGGCGGCGTGGAGTACACCCGCAACGGCAGCTTCTCTCTGGACGAAAATGCCCAGCTGTGTCTCACCGGCCAGGGCCTGGTGCTGGGCATGGACGGTCAGCCCATTACCCTCTATACCGATCAGATCCGTGCCGATGAATATGGCCGGATTTATACCCTGGACGGCGGCTATCTGGGCCAGATCGGGGTCTTTACCTTTGCCGATGAGGAGGGGCTTGCCAAGGGGGAAAGCGGGCTGTTCCTCCCAAACGGCCAGCAGGCCCAGCCTGCCGGAAATACCCAGGTGTGGTGGAAGTATACCGAGGAGTCCAATGTGGATATGCTCCAGGAGATGAGCCGCATGATGACTGCCCAGCGGGCCCTCCAGGGGGGCGCCCAGGTGTTGAAGCTGTACGACAATCTGCTGACCAAGGCCACCACCGAAGTGGGCAGACTGTAAGAGAGGGGGAGAGCTGCCATGCTGCAGGCATTTTATAGCGCAACCGTAGGCGCACAGCAGCAGATGCTGCGGATGAACGTCTATTCCAACAACATTTCCAATGTCAATACCCATGGCTATAAAAACCAGGTACCCGCCTTTCAGTCCTTGATGTACGGGATGCTGGAGGGCATTGAGGGCAGTCAGCTGCCCCGGGGCAGCGGCACCGTCATGGCCCTGACGGGAACCAATATGGAGAACGGGACCTTTGAGGCCACGGGAAAGGACCTGGACTTTGCCATTGCAGGGGAGGGTTTCTTCGGGGTATATGAACCTGCCACCGGACAGGTCACGTTTACCCGGGACGGCTCCTTCATGCTCTCCCAGGTGCAGTCGGAAGAGGACCCCGGCGCCCTGAGCTACTATCTCTGCGATGGAGAGGGCCGGCAGGTGCTGGACAACACCGGTTACCCCATTGTGCTCAGCGATCCCGACCAGGACTTCCAGGTGGGCGTCTTTACCATCCAGTATCACGACGGACTGGAGCGTGTTGGCAGCAGCCGCTTTTTGATGGGGGAGAAGAACGGCGCCGTATGGGTTGGCGATGCCCAGGTGATGCGGGGCTTTCTGGAAGGGTCCAACGTGGACCTGGCCACCGAAATCAGCGGCGTCATTGAGGCCCAGCGCTCCTACAGCTATGCCTTGCGCATGGTAAGCACGGCTGACGAGGTGGAGACCACCATCAACAATCTGGCAAGCAGATAACGGGGGATCATATGAAAAAATATGAAGATCTGAACATACTGGAACTGGATACCATCCGGGAAATTGGCAGCATTGGTACCGGCAACGCAGCCACCGCCCTGTCCAGTCTGCTGGGCTGTGAGGTGCGCATTGATCTGCCTGAGGTGCGGATCATGGAATATAACGAGGCCATTGAGTGGATTGGCGGGCCGGAGCTGATCACCGCCGGTGTGCTGGTGCGCATGTCGGGTGAGCTGAACGGGATCATGCTCTGCGTGCAGCAGATGGAGTTTGTCAACCTGGTGCTGGAGGGGGTGGCAGGGCGGCAGATTGAGTCCTATAAGGAGCTGACCGAGCTGGACCGGTCTGCCCTGATTGAGGTGGGGAATATCATGATTTCCACCTTCATCAATTCTCTGTCCAGCCTGGCGGACATTACCACCCATCTGACGGTACCGGCCTTTGCGCTGGACATGCAGGGGGCCATCCTTACGGTGCCGATGGCGGAGTTCGGCGGGCAGTCTGATCATATCATGACCATTGGAGCCAACTTCATCTGCAACCATCAGACCGTCCCCTGCCGTCTGCTCCTCTCCCCGGACATCAGATCCTTGAATTTCTTGTTAAAGAAACTGGGGGTTTTGGATGACTAGCAAGCTGGTAGTAGGAATCGCCGATATGAAAATGGCCAAGAACGAGGGGATGCTGATTACCTACGCCCTGGGTTCCTGCGTGGGGATCTGCCTGTACGACCCGGCCATCAAGCTGGCGGCGCTCATCCATGTGATGCTGCCTCTGAATATTGAGACAAACCGGAAATCCCCTATGAAATATGCCGATACCGGCATCCGGGAGACCTTGCAGAAAATGGTGGAGCAGGGGGCGTCCCGCAGCCGGATTGTGGCAAAAATTGCCGGAGGAGCCAAGATGTTTGAGGTATCCGGCAGCGGCAGCCTGGGCAACATTGGCCAGCGCAATATTGAGAGTACCCATATGATCCTGCGGCGGGAGGGGATCCGCCTGCTGAAGGAGGATGTGGGGGGGAGTACGGCACGCACCCTGCTCTTTGATGCGGCTTCAGGCGAGGTATGCGTGCGCAGCTACGGCAAGCCCGAGCTGATTTTCTGAGCATCCAGGCTCCGGTACCCGACAGAGGGAGCGACGCCTGCAAACCGGAGCGATTGTAGGAAATGATCTGTAGAAAGTGGGGATAATGGCATGGCGAAAAGCGGTATTTTATTGGAGACAGGCACCAACGAGATCGAAATTATGGAGTTCACCATCAACAACAACCTCTTTGGAATCAATGTGGCCAAGGTACGGGAAATTATGATATCTGCCCCTGTCAAGCCCATGCCCCACACCCATGCGGCCGTGGAGGGCATTTTCAAGCCCAGAGACATTGTGATTACGGTGGTGGACCTGCCCAAGTATCTCACCGGGCAAGAGTGCGAGAAGGGCAGCAAGGATCTGTTTATTGTCACCAACTTCAACAAGATGTATGTGGCCTTCCGGGTCCACAGCGTGGTGGGGATCAGCCGGATTTCCTGGCAGGACATCCACAAGCCGGACAACACCGTATCCGGCGGCACCGATGGGGTGAGCACCGGCATTGCCCAGTGCGGCGACGACCTGGTGAGTATTCTGGACTTTGAGCGGATTGTGGCGGAAATTGCCCCTGAAACCAGCATCCAGATCAGCGAAGTGGAGGCCATGGGCAAGCGGGAGCGCAATGCCAGCCCCGTTTGGGTGGCGGAGGACTCCATCCTGCTGAGCCAGATGATCCGCACCTCCCTGACCAAGGCGGGATATGAGAATGTCACCATGTATCCCAATGGCGCAGAGCTGTGGGATGCCCTTCAGAAACTGGAAGGGGATCCGGACCTCCATGAGAAGGTGGCGCTGGTCATTACCGATCTGGAAATGCCCCAGATGGATGGACACCGCCTGACCAAGCTGATCAAAACCCACAATCAGTTTGAAACCATCCCTGTGGTGATCTTCTCCTCCCTGATTTCCGAGGAGATGCGCATCAAGGGCAGAGAGGTAGGCGCAGATGAGCAGCTGAGTAAGCCGGAAATTGGCCATCTGATTGGCATTCTGGATGAGCTTCTGGTGAAAAAGGCGGCTGCACGGAAGGGAGCGAGCGGCAAATGAACACCAGCAAATACATTGTGCGCCAGCCCATCAAGGACATAAACAACCATATTGTGGGCTATGAAATCCTGTATCACGGAGAAAACACGGCGTTCAGTGCAGGAGAACCAAAGGAACGGGCCAATGACTTCGCCGCAGCCGATACCATTTATAATTTCCTGACCCTCAACACCGACAAGCTGCTGCGGGGCGCCCTGCACTTCATGACCTTTACCACCACCCTGCTGATGAAGAAAACCCCACGGCTCTTTGACAAAAATGAGCTGGTGATCCAGATTGACGACAGTGTGCTCCTCCATCCCCTGGCCATGCATATGATCCAGCAGTATGCCAGGGAGGGCTATAAAATTGCCGTCAATGAGTTCCAGTTTGCCCCCCGTTATCTGGGTATGCTGGACAACATTGATTACATCAAGCTGAATTTCAAAAATACCAGCGAGCTTTCCATCAAAAATATTGTGGAAATTGCCCGCAGCATGAACAAAAAGTGCATTGCCACCAATATTGACAGCGAAGCGCTTTACCAGCTGGCCCAAAAAATGAAGATGGACGCCATGGAAGGCTCCTTTGTGGCGGAGAAGATTGCGGTCAAAACCCATAACAGCGGTTATATGCAGAGCAATTTCTTCCGGCTGATGGTGGCAGTGACCCAGGACGAGCCTGATGTGGAGCAGATCGAGCATATCATTTCGGTAGACGCCACGTTGACCTACGGCCTGCTGAAGATTGCCAACTCCCGGTATTTTGCCCTGCGCCGCAAGGTGAGCAGTGTACGCCAGGCCATCATGACGCTGGGCCTGTCTGAGCTGAAGCAGTGGGTCTACCTGCTCAGCGCCAGCAACGCTGAAAACCAGATGGACGAAGGGGCGGAGGAATTCCTGCACCTGTCCTTTATGCGGGCGAACTTTTGCAGCAACCTGATTGGCTATGCCAGAGACATTCCCATCTCCAAACCGGAAGCCTATCTGATGGGCATGTTCTCCACCCTGAATTACCTGATTGACGCCTCTCTGGAGGAAATTCTGGAGCAGATTCCCGTTCAGACGGAAATCAAGGAGGCGCTGCTCCACCACACCGGCCGCAGTGGCATGCTCTACGACCTGGCGCTGAGTTACGAGCGGGCCGACTGGGCCAGAAGCGAGGAACTGGCCAAGGAGCTGGGCGTGCCTACCAACCTGCTGACCAGCCTGTACTTCAGCTGCATGGAGGAGGTCAACCAGATCTGGAGCGACCTGACCCAACAGGCTGTGGGGCAGGTGGACGCCAATGCCGCAGCACAGGATGCTGCCGCAGCAAATGCCCCCAAGGGCGAATCATAACTGAGCTGATCCATAGCGATGATCCCCGGTCTGCGTCAGGCAGACGCCGCTGTACGGTACCACAGAGGAACATCGCTATGGATTTTTTATTCACCAGGCTCCAGTGTGAGAAAAGCATATAAGAGACTATGGGGTGCGGGACACAGACGGATGTGCCGCTCCTCTGGCAGGAGAGCTGATGGGATAAAGGGGATGAAGGGATGGGGCAGGACGTGGAGCAAGACAAGGTAATCCAGCAAGAGGTCATTTCTTCCTGTGTAGGAGCTGTAGGTGAAGTGATCAGTCAGGAGAATGAGCTGCTGTTTGTGGGCCGGCTGGAGGACTACGATCCCCAGTATAATGACATTCAGATGTGGGTCTACAAAGGGGACCAGGTACCCCAGTGGGCCTCCTGCATGATGCCGGTGAAAGTACAGCTGTGCTCCAAGGGAAAGCCTGTCCGCCAGGTGAGCATCCGTGGGAAATTATTCAATTTTACCCTGGATTACTGGAAAATAAAGATAGAAGACGTTATTTTCTGCGAGGAAAAACGGCGGGCCTTTCGTCAGCCGGTGGAGGTAAACGCAGTGCTCCACTGGGGACCGGGACAGAAATTCCAGGGCAAGTGTACTCTGGAGGACATCAGTATGATGGGCATTGCCTTTCATAGCCCCCTGAAGCTCCAGCCTGGCAGTGAGGTGCGGCTGGCCATTCCCCAGCTGCTGGAGGAGGGACCGGCCTATGAACTGGCCTGCCGTGTGGTGGCCGGCCGCAATATTGCCAAAGAGGGGGAGCCGCCTCTTTGGCGGTACGGGTGTGAGTATGGTGAGCTGGACCCCCAAGTGGAAACCCAGCTGTGCAAGGATATTTTTCTGCTGCAATCCCAGCGGATGAACCGGACAGAATCAACGTCAGACAGCCGGGCGCTCTGCACATTGGTGCGGAGCGTCCGGTTTTTGGCAGTATATGGCATGGGAACAGAGGGACACAGTGATGATATAGTACTGTAAAGCGCTAAATATCCGGTTTGGAGAGCAACAGGACGATATTGTGTGCTTTTGTTGAGATAATCATCGCCTTTGATTGAAATGTTATGAAAACTTCTGCTTTCACCGGATAGAACCAACGTTCTTCCATATATTCTGCTTGATTTGTTTATGTCAATTAAGTTATAATCAAGGTTACGAAGGTAGAAGGAGAGAATCGCCTGTGGAAAGAATATGGGAACTCTTTGAGAAATTGGATGAGATGGTGTACGTATCCGATGTAGAGACCTATGAGCTGGTGTATATGAATCAGCACCTGCGGGAGGCGCTGGGCTACCGCACCCATGAGGACTATGCCGGGAAGCGGTGCTATGAGGTCTTGCAGGACAGGAAGGCTCCCTGTATCTTTTGCACCAACGGGCAGCTCCAGCCGGGAGAATATGTATCCTGGTGCCACCAGAACCCGGTGCTGAAAAAGCGCTTTTTGGTGAAGGACAGCATGATTTATAACAATGGCCACAGGTACCGGATGGAAATTGCCATTGATTCCGACGCCGAAGGGATGGGAAAGACCTCCTACTATTATGTCCGCAGCGAAAGCATCCTGAATGAATGCCTGCAGCGCAGCCTTTCCGGTGCAAATCCGGAAGAGTCGATTCAGAACATGCTGTCCTATATCGGCAAGACCTTTGGAGCGGACCGGGCCTTTGTGTTTGAAATGCCGGAATCCAGGTATACCAGCAATACCTATGAGTGGTGCGCCCCTGAGGTGGTGCCTCAGAAGGAGATGCTCCAGCGGGTCTCCCTTACCGCCGTGGACTGGTGGATGGAGCGCTTTGAGAAAAACGATGTGGTCATCATTCCCGACCTGGAAGCCATCCGGAAGGAGCATCCGGAAACCTATGCCATTCTCAAGCCCCAGGATATCCACAGCCTGATGGCCGGTCCCATTCAGCTGGACGGCAAAATCATCGGCTTTATGGGAGTGGATAACCCGGATACCCAGATGATGAACCTGTTGATCCAGCTGCTCCATGTCATCGGCTTTTTTGTCTCCACATTGCTGAAACGGCGGGATCTGCTCTTTCACCTCTGTGAGCTGAGCTATCACGATCAGCTCACGGGCGCCTATAACCGCCATGCCTTGGCAGAGCAGCAGAAGAACCTGCCGATGGACTCGGCAGGGGTGATCTACTGTGACATCACCGGCCTGAAGCAGGTCAACGACCTCCACGGCCATGAGGCAGGCGATCAGCTGATCCGGGGCTGTTATGAGCTGGTGCGGGGCGCAGTTGGCTCTGAGATGATCTACCGGGTGGGAGGAGATGAATTCATTGCCATCTGTCCCAACTGTGAGCGGGAGCAATTTTATAACAGCGTCTACAATTTGCAGGCGGTGATCCGCCAGGATGGATATCACATTGCGGTGGGCTATGTCTGGTCGGACGCCCAGCCCCTCCATCTGGATGAACTGATTGTCCAGGCCGACCATATTATGTACCAGGACAAGCAGTACCATTACCAGGAAAAGCAGGGACGGCGGCACCGGGAGAAGCAAATGATGCAGTGTGCCTGGGAGGAGCCGGTCCAGGGGGGGAACAGCCTGTTCCAGCAGTTTCTCTCCACCTCTTATTGCGACATAGAAACCCTGTTTCAGTCCTCTGCCCAGGACAACGGCTCCGGGTATTTTTATGTAGGGGATATGCAGAAGGACCTGTTTTACATCTCCGACAACATGCGGGATGATTTCGGATTTGAGAGCAATCTGGTACCCGGCCTGCTCAAGCTGTGGGGAAAGCGCATCAGCACCCCGGAATTTCAGGACTTGTACTGGCAGGATATCTCCGGGATGCTGCAGGAGAAGCGTACCCTCCACGACTTGCGCTACCGGGTACGGGACGTCCACGGCAACAATCAGTGGGTGCGCTGCTACGGCATCCTGAAATGGAATGAGGATAAGACAATCCCCCTGTTTTTTTCCGGGCGTGTGACCCATCAGGACAAAAATTTTGTGGTAGACCCCATCAGCAATTTTCTGCGGGAACATGCAGCGGTACAGCACCTGAGCGAATTGCAGAAATCGGGGGAAAAGACCCTGGTAATCGGCTTTTGCCTCAACGGGATCACCGAGATCAACAGCACCAAGGGGCGCACCTTTGGCAATCACCTGCTGAAAAAGCTGGCCGATCAGCTGACCGATCAGCTGGCCTGGAAGATGTCCTTTTACCGGCTGGAGGGGATGCGCTCCATGGCCATCCTCAATCCCATTTGCCATATGCAGTCCCAGGAGGCAGTGGTAGAGGAGATCCGCACCATCATCCAGAAGTGCTTTGAAAGCATGGGGGTATCCCGGCAGCATAACTGCTCCTTTGCCCTGATTGAATATCCCTGCCCAGGGCTGAAGCCGGAGGATCTGGTGCAAAACCTGGTCTCCCTGCTGCGGGTGGCCAAACAGGAGCCGGAGCTGGATTATGTGGACTACTCCGAGCAGAACATCCGGCGCATCCGGCAGATGTCCGACATGGTCATGGCTCTGAGCCGGAATGTGGCCTATGATATGGAACATTTCCGCATTGTGGTCCAGCCGGTGGTGTCCGCCCACACCGGAAAGGCCGTAGGCGGCGAGGTATTGCTGCGCTGGAGCTTTGCAGGACAGGACGTCTCTCCGGCCGCCTTTATTCCGGTACTGGAAAAGGAAAACATGATCCAGGCGGTGGGCCGGTGGGTGTTTGAGCAGACGGTATGTACCTGCGTCCGGCTGCACGCCTATCATCCGGATTTTTATCTCACCTTCAATGTAAGCCTGCACCAGCTGACCGATCCCCAGCTGCTGCCCTTTATGCGGCAGACCCTGGAAAAATACCATCTGGATGGCTCCAGCATTGTGGCGGAGCTGACCGAGAGCTGCCTGGATGAACAGCCGGACCGGCTGACACAGTTTGTGAACGCCTGCCGGGACATGGGAATCCGTATTGCGCTGGACGATTTTGGAAGCGGCTATTCCTCCCTGCGGATGCTGCTGCAATATCCCTTTGACATCATCAAGCTGGACAAGTCCCTCATTGGCGAGGTGATGGAATCCAAGGAGAAGCTGAATTTTATCCGAAGCATTGTCTATGCCTGCCACCAGTTTGGCAAGCGGGTGTGTATGGAGGGCGTGGAGCGGGCCGACCAGAAGGAGATCATCCTCAGCACTGGCTGCGACATGATCCAGGGTTACTACTACCATCGCCCCATGGAGGTCAGCCATATCTACCGGCTGATCAGCCAGGGGGGCAGCCTGCCGGCAGAGGGGGGAACGTAAATGGCGGGAGAGAAGGTCCAGGACAGCCCTGTTTACCAGACGCTGCATACTTTTTTTCACCATTACATGGTAGAGCGGAACAAGGAAAAGACGCTGGCCATGCTTTCAGAGCATTTTTGCAGCATTGGTACAGGGGAAGGCGAGGTTGCCATAGGCAAGCAAGCCTTTGGGCTTCTGCTGGACAGGGAGTTTGCCAGCGTCCCCATGCCCATCCGGTATGCGATGTCTGACTATGTGCAGCACGAGCGGGTACCCGGCTGCTGGGATACCTATTTTGCCATGGAAACCCAACTTACCCTGCCTGACGGCAGTATCATACCCTACAAGATCCGGATTACCACCAGCTTGCACCGGGAGAGGGAGGGGTACCTCATTGACTGCGCCCACGCCTCTGAGGCCAGCCGCTCTCAGGGGAAGGGCGAGTTTTATCCGCTGAAATTTATCTCCCAGGACGTGGAAAGCCTGAGCGCCGAAACCCGCCAGCAGCTGATTGAAATCATCGGCCAGATTATGCCGGGGGGGATTGTAGGCGGCTACATGGAAGAGGGCTTCCCCCTCTCTGTGGCCAATGAGCAGCTGCTGGGTATGGCGGGATACCAGAGCTATCAGGAGTTCAAGCAGGATATCCATGGGCTGATTCTCAACAGCATCCATCCGGACGACCGGGACTATATCAGAACAGAGATGGAGAAAGTCCGCTCCAAGGGAGATCAGTACGAAATCCAGTACCGCATGAAGAAAAAGGACGGCAGCTATTTCTGGGTCCACAACATTGGCCGGAGGACCGTGGCTGCCAATGGACAGGATGCCATCATCAGCGTCCTGATTGACATTACGGAGCAGGTACACACCAAAACCACCCTGGAGAAAGCGGCCCTCACCGATCCGCTCACGGGTATTTACAACCGGAAGGGCGGTCAGGCCAGGATAGAGGAATCGGTCCGCACCATCCCCTCCTATATCTTTCTGATGATGGATCTGGACAACTTCAAACAGCTCAACGACCACTATGGCCACAAGCAGGGAGATCAGGTGCTGTGTATGGCAGCCAAATTATTGTCCGACTCCTTCCGGAAGAGCGACACCGTCTGCCGGCTGGGGGGCGACGAGTTCTGTGTGCTGGTGGAGGGGTGCCAGGATATTGCCGCCATCCAGCGGAAGATGGAGGGTATCATGGAGCAGTGCCGGGCCATCATCCGGGCGCACTGGCCCCTGAGCAACTGCGGCTTGTCGGTGGGCGGCGTGTTTGCCCACAAGCCCTACAGCTTTACCGAGCTGTACCAGTGGGCCGACGAGCTGCTCTATGAGGTGAAGCGCACCCAGAAGGGCGGAATAAAACTGCGGGAACTAGATGCCACCCACTGATATCATAAACAAGGGCCTGCTGCACACATACAGCAGGCCCTTTATGGCTTTCCCCGGATGTTTTTAAAGGATAAAACACCGCATCGCCCCAATTTGCCCCAATAGCAGACATTCTTTTAGAAAGGTTTTAGAAACATGCCGTCCCCGGCTCTATTCATCTGTTAAAACCTATGATATGATACTTGCATAAAGTCTCATATCCATTGCGGCAGCAGATGTATCCGCCCAACGGCTGAACAGAAGGAAGGGAGTTTCTATGGATGATTTGACCAATCAACAGCTTCAAAAGAAACAAAACCCGATTTTTATACAGACAAAGACACAGCAGGAAGAACTGCGATATATGCGGACGGAAGCCTTTGAATTTGAACATGCCAGTCATAAAGAGCTGCAGGCAGAAACACAAAAACGTATCAAACGGCTGGGAATCAATAATATGCCCAGCAACCTCAGCGACGAAGAGATGCGGGAGCTGCTTCAATATACAGCTGCGCCCAAGATGAAATCACCCACACCCATCCAACGGGCTCAGTTGAAAAAGGGCAAGGCTGAGAAGTACAGACACGCCAAAGCAAAGCAGGCACGGTTAGAGCAGCAGGCCAGAGAAAATGCAGCCACACTGAAAGAGCTTTATACGCTGCGCAATGGGGAGGCGCAGTATTGGGAGCGGGATATTCCGGCCACGGCCCAAGCTATGGATCAGGAGCTGAAACAGGGAAACATAGACTATGATGATATTTTTAGAATTTATGGGGTGAGGCAAGTAAGAGCCTGGGAAAGCTACATCAAAATGCAGAGCTATAACAGCTTTGAGGCGTGTAAGGCGATCCATAATTATGCGGAGGACGGTTATGTAGATATGAACCACTACCTGCGCACAGGGCAGGCAAAAATTACCAACGACGGTGGTAAATACAACAGCAGGCTCTTTTCATCGAAAGAGGATGTGATCAGGCAAACACAGTTGATGCAGGAAACCATGAAAAAGCAGTTCCTGCACCATACCATGGTGACCAGACGGTCTGCCGGTGCGGATTCTCTGAAATTTTTGATGGGGTGTTCCAGTGACCAGGAAGCATTGCGTAGGCTGCGCAACTTCAAAAAAGGCGACGAAGTCATCATGCGGGAAAAGGGGTTCTGCAGCACAGCAGTGGGAACCCGTGCCAAGTCACAAGAGACGTTTTGGAACAATGTGGAGTTTATTATCCGGCTTCCCAAGGGAACGGAGGCCATGCCGATTTCTGAAACAAAGCATCAGGCGTATGAGGGTGAACGGGAAATTCTGCTGAATGCCGGTACCCAGTTCCGCCTGTTGGAATTCCAGGAGCTGGATGAATTTGAGAGTGCCGATCAATACCCCGACGAGGCGTTTACTTCAACACGTCCCATGTACAAAATCTATCTGGAGGCCATCCCTCAGCACCAGGTTGGCAGCAACGCCTGAGGCATCATTCCTGCTTTACGGCAAAGTACCCTTTGATGAAGGAGGAGTTCATATCATGAAAATCCATGCGCTGACCTGGAGTCAGGCTTCCCAACTGCGGGAGTTTATTTTGCCTGAGGTGCTGGAATTGCCCGACCTGGAGGACTTTTGGTACCTTGCTTCCGCGGAGGTGGGACGGGGTATTTTGGGGCTGGCAGTCATTGATCCCCAGGCAGACGGCCCCCTTTTGCTGAGCCTTGCCGTTTCCCCTGCCGCCCGGCGGGAGGGGGTTGCCTCCCGTCTGCTGGAGGCTGCGGCGAATGTTGTGGGCAGCAATGGCGGCGCCGCACTCACGGTGGAATATTCCCTCTCCCCGGCGGAATGGCCTGTACTGGCCAGCCTGCTGGAGCAAAACGGCTTTTTCCAGATACAGCCGGAGCGCTATGCCTATTTGATTCCTCTGGCAGAGCTGAACAACCACCCTGTACTGACGGCGGCCCGGCAGCGGAACAGCGCCAGTGTATTCCCTATGTCCAACCTCTCAGCAGTAGCGCTGCGGGAATTCCGGCTGGAGCTGGAGCGCAAGGAACTGTTTCCGCCGGATGTGCTGCGGCAATGCGATCCCCATCTGAGCTTTTTCTGGCTGGAGGACGGCCATATACAGGCCTGCCTGCTATTGGGGAACTGCCAGGACGGCATGGTGGAAAACCTGTGGACCTATCTCAGTCCCAGGGCCAGGCAGAAACAGGCCCTGATCTATTTGCTTGGCGCTGCCGTTACCGCCGCCGCAAATACCCTGCCCCCGGACAGCCAGGTCCTGTTTTCCTGCCAAACAGAGGCCAGCGACCATCTGGTACGGCATCTGTCCCCCAGCGCCGCCCCGGTCCAGAGCCTGCGGGTCTATGTCCGCCCCACCCTACAAGACCAGGAACTGCCGGAGGAGGACGCTGCCGGCAGAGAACCTGTGACAGAGCATGAAGTGGAGGAAGAAGCAATGGCAAGCAGAGAGTTAACGGAAGAAGAGAAAAAGCTGCGGGCAGAACGGTGGAATGATTTGCAGATGACGCCTGTGACAGAGGATGCGCCTGCCTGCCGGAACTGTGCCCACAGGATTGCCGGCCGGCTGCTCAGCTGTGAGGTCTATCAGACCAAGCCCGGTCCTGTGATGTACGGAGAGGCCTGCCCCTCCTTTTCTCCCGTCCAGTAACGCAGTATCGCAAAGGGTCCGCTGCGCATTTGCAGCGGACCCTGATTCAAACAATTTTGCAAGAAGAAAAGCCTGTTGCGCTATGCAACAGGCTTTTTTGGTGGACGATACAGGACTTGAACCTGTGACCTCCCGCACGTCAAGCGGATGCTCTACCAGCTGAGCTAATCGTCCGAACAGCATGGACTATTATAGATAAAATCAAGCGGTTTGTCAATGGGTTTTTGAAAATTTCTCTTTGCAATCTGGGGACAGGCTGGTATACTGAAGCAAATACACAGCGGGAGGAACCAATATGGCAGGACGGGTGGTACTCATTACCGGCGGAAGCCGGGGGATTGGAGCGGCAACGGCCCGGCGCTTTGCCGCCGGAGGGGATCGGGTGGTGGTGAACTACTGCCGCTCCCGGCAGCAGGCAGAGGCTCTGGCGGAAGAGATTGGCGGCATGGCGGTGCAGGCTGACGTATCCGACCCGGCGCAGGTAAAAGAGATGGTTGACAATGTGTTGGAGAAATTTTGTCAACTTGACATTCTGATATGTAATGCCGGCATTGCCCAGCAGAAATTATTTGGCGATTTGACCGACCAGGACTGGCGGCAGATGTTTGCCGTCAATGTGGACGGTGTGTTTTATACCATCCGGGCGGCCCTGCCCCAGTTCATCCACCGGAAGGCGGGGAAGATCCTGACTCTGTCCTCTATGTGGGGACAGGTAGGAGGCTCCTGCGAGGTGGCCTATTCCGCTGCAAAAGCGGCTGTCATTGGACTTACCAAGGCTTTGGCCCAGGAACTTGGCCCCTCGGGTATTACGGTGAACTGTGTTTCTCCCGGAGTCATTGACACCGAGATGAACGGCAGCCTGAGCAGGGAGGACCTGGCTGCCCTGGCAGAGGAAACCCCCCTGGGACGGATCGGCCGTCCGGAGGAGGTGGCAGAGGCCCTGTGGTATCTGGCCTCAGAGGGGGCAAACTTTATGACAGGCCAGATTTTGTCCCCCAATGGTGGACTGATTGTATAAGAATGCCCATATGTGTTCATAAATTGTTCATGATACACACAAGCGTCCGTTTGAGATGGGTGTCCATTGTGTATTTTTCTGGTTGACAATCCCGGGGGACACGCATATAATTGTCAACAACTTAAAGAAGGAGGAATCCGAAATGAACAAGTCTCGCATCCTGTCTCTTGCGCTGGCGGGTGCTCTGAGCTTCTCCATGCTGGCCGGCTGCGGCGGCAATGAGGGCGGCGCTGCCAAGACCCCCGCTGGCGGCACTGAAACCACGCCTGCCGGTACCGAAACCAACACTGGCGCTACTGGTGCAGCCTTCAAGCTGGGCGTGATCGGCCCTCTCACCGGTGACGCTGCCATCTATGGTGTGGCGGTAGCCAACGGCGCCCAGATTGCTGTCGACGAGATCAATGCCCTGGGCGGCGACATCCAGTTTGAGCTGAAGAGCGAGGACGACGTGGCCACCGCTGATACCGCCGTCAACGCCTACAACACCCTGAAGGACTGGGGGATGCAGATGCTGGTTGGCCCTGTTACCACCGGCTCCGCCATTGCCGTGGCCTCTGAGGTCTATAATGACCGGCTCTTTGCCATGACTCCCTCCGCCTCCTCCACCGACGTCATTGACGGCAAGGACAATATGTTCCAGGTGTGCTTTACCGACCCCAACCAGGGCATCGGTGCTGCTGACTATATGGCAGAGAATATGGCGGACAGCAAGATTGCCGTCATCTACCGCAATGACGACGCCTATTCTCAGGGCATCCGGGACACCTTCATTTCCGAGGCTGAGGCCAAGGGTCTGAATGTAGTGTATGAGGGTACCTTTACCAAGGACACCGCCACCGACTTCTCCGTCCAGCTGGCTGCCGCCCAGTCTGCCGGGGCCGACCTGGTGTTCCTGCCCATCTACTATCAGCCCGCTTCCGTCATCTTCAACCAGGCCGCTTCCATGGGCTATGAGCCCACCTTCTTCTGCGTGGACGGCATGGACGGCATCCTCACCATGGAGGGCTTTGACACCACCCTGGCTGAGGGCGTCATGCTGCTGACCCCCTTCTCTGCCGACGCTGAGGACGAGGCCACCCAGAGCTTTGTGGCCGAGTACCAGAGCCGCTATGGCGAGATTCCCAACCAGTTTGCCGCTGACGGCTACGATGTGGTGTACACCCTGTACACTGCCCTCCAGGCTACCGAGTGTACCGCCGATATGTCCTACAGCGACATCT
>CALWOK010000172.1 GCA_944383125.1 uncultured Flavonifractor sp. | reverse complement strand
GCGCCGCCCACAAAGCCCACCATCAGGCCGGGCCGGTCGGCAATGGACATGGCGATGTAGCCCGCCAGAATGGGCAGCATAAAGTTGAAGGCCACCCCGCCGATGTTCTTGAACCAGGCGGCAAGGGGGGTATTGGTACCAAAGTTGGCATAGTCCAGGGAGGCGTCATCCAGCAGGAAGGCCAGGGCAATGAGAATGCCGCCGCCGATGACAAAGGGGAGCATATGGGAGACACCGTTCATGAGCTGCTTGTACAGCTTACGGCCCAGGCTTTCGTTGGTGACCACCTCGGCAGCGGTGCCGGTATGGTGGTAGACGGGGGCCTGAGGGGCCTTGCGGATCAGCTCCTCGGCCTTGTGGATGCCGTCGGCCACCGGCACCCGCAGAACGGGCTTGCCGTCAAACCGGGCCAGATCCACTTCCTTGTCAGCGGCAATGATGATGCCGTCGCAGGCGGCAATTTCCTCCCGGGTGAGGATATTTTTGGCGCCGCCGGAGCCTTGGGTCTCCGCCTTCACCGGAATGCCCAGCTCCTTGCCCATTTTCTCCAGGGCTTCGGCGGCCATGTAGGTGTGGGCAATGCCGGTGGGGCAGGCGGTGACAGCCAGAATACGGGGGCCGGTCTGGGAAGCGGCAGGGGAGGGGATGGGAGCGGACGCCTCTTCCGGGAACTTGGCGGCCTCGTATTTGTCAATCACTTCCATAAAGCGTTTGGCGTCGGGGGCGGAGCGGAGGTCGTTTACAAAGTTAAAGTCCATCAGCAGCACCATGAGATGGGAGAGAATCTCCAGATGGAGGTCGCCGTCCATGGGAGCCGCAATCATAAAGAACAGGTCGGAGGGCATGCCGTCCATGGCGCCGTAGTCCACCCCCTGGGACAGGGTGCAGGCGGCCAGGCTGGGGGCCTTGACACAATCACTTTTGGCGTGGGGTACTGCAATGCCCAGTTCAATGGCGGTGCTGGACTGGGATTCCCGGGCCAGGATGGCCTTTTTGTAGGCCTCCCGGTCGGTGAGGCAGCCGCTCTGATTCTGAAGGTCTACCAGCAGGTCGACAGCGCCTTCTTTGTCCGGGGCTGTGGCGGAAAGGACGATTTTTTCCGGGCTTAACAGGTCAACAATACGCATGGGGGCAGTCTCCTTTCATTGTTAAAAGGTTTGAATCAGCGCCATGATTTGTTCTTTGGTAGCCAGGCCGTCGGTAAACGCAGTAGCCGAACCGGCAGCGGCGCCAAGCCGCTGGGCATAGGCGTAATCGCCGGTTTCCAGCCAGCCGGCCAGGAATCCGGCCACCATAGAGTCGCCTGCCCCTACGGAGTTGCGGACCGTTCCCTGGGGAACCCCCAGCCGGTAGCAGCCGCCGGTCTCGTCCATCAGGAGGGAGCCGTCCCCCGCCATGGACACCAGCACATTGCGGGCGCCCTGTTCCTGTAACTTGGCGGCACAGTGGCGGATTTCCGTGTCGGTGGTGGGAGTCTGGCCAAAAATCTCCCCCAGCTCCAGGTTGTTGGGCTTGATGAGGAAGGGGTGATAGGGAAGGGAGCTGCACAGCAGATCACGGGTGGTATCCACCACAAACTGAATCCCCCGATCCTCCAGCCGGGCCAGAATCTGCTCATAGACGTCATGGGACAGGGCGGCGGGTACCGAGCCGGAGATCACCAGAATGTCCCCGGCGGCCATCCGGTCCAGCTTATCCTGCAAGGCGTTCAGGGCGGCGGGGCCGATCACCGGCCCCTGACCGTTGATTTCCGTCTCACTGTTTCCCTTGATTTTGACGTTGATGCGGGTCAGGCCCTCGGGCAGCCAGATAAAGTCGGTGCGGATGCCATTGGCATGCAGCCCGTCCTCCAGCGCCCGGCCGGTAAATCCGGCCAGAAACCCCAGGGCTACGTTATCCACCCCCAGGTTTTGCAGCACGGTGGACACGTTGATGCCCTTACCGCCGTACAGCACCGCCTCTTGTTGGGTGCGGTTGATCTGTCCGGGCTGGAATTGCTCCATCCACACCACATAGTCCAGAGCGGGGTTGAAGGTGACAGTGTAAATCATCGGTTATACCTCCTTGATCACCGTGTGTTCCAGATAGCTGGCATCGGGCAGGTGTTCGGTGATGATGGTGGCCTTTTCCAGGGGGAGGACGGTGACGGCAGACACCGTTTCAAATTTGCTGCTGTCCGCCAGCACAAAGGTGAGATAGGCCTGTTCAGCGGCCTTGCGCTTGATGGCGGCCTCCTCCGGGTCGGGGGTGGTGAAGCCCTGCCGGATGGAGATGCCATTGATCCCCAGAAAGGTTTTGGTGAAGTTGTAGCGCTCCAGCTCATCCAGAGCGCCGGTACCCACCACCGCCCAGGTGCCTGGTTTGAGACAGCCTCCCACAATGTAGGCCCGCAGGCCCAGCTCCATCATCCGGTGGGCGCAGGCAATGCCGTTGGTCACGAACGTGGCCTGGGAGCCTTTGAGGTACTCCAGCACCCGGACGGTGGTGGTCCCTGCGTCCAGATATACCATGTCGTCGTCGTTGATCAGTCCGGCGGCATAGCGGGCAATGCTGTCCTTTTCGTCCCGGTGGAGAAAGGATTTTGTGGTCACATCCGGCTCCTGGCCCTGGAACTCGCTGGTGGTCAGCACCGCACCGCCATGCACCTTGTTGAGCCGCCCCTGTTTGGACAGGGTGTTCAGATCCCGGCGGATGGTGGCCTCGGAGGCGCCGGTCAGCTCACACAGACGGGTGACGCTGGCGGCCCGACTGTCATTCAGTTCCCGCAGAATGGCTTCAAACCGTTGTTCTGCCAGCATTTGCTCGACTCCTTTCGATTTTGATTTTATTTGACTTCTTTTGATGGGAAAAATATAGCACCAGATTCAACCAAAGTCAATCACAATCAATCAAATTAAGGCACAAAAAAGCAGACTGCATTTTTGTGCAGTCTGCTGATTCTGATGAAAAAACCGGCCTGGTTATGGTGGATTTATCCCGCCTCCAAAGCAGTGAGAGCGGACTGGGCCAGCAGGGCGGCGGCCAGGGGGAGGGCGGAGTCATCGGTGCGGAAGTGTTCGTTGTGCCAGCAGGGATTGTGCATTCCGGGAAAGCCGGAGCCCACCCAGTAGAAAAAGGCAGGCACCTCCTGCCCGAAGACGGCAAAGTCCTCCGAACCCATGTCGGGGGCGGGGGAGACCACCTGCTCCGGCTTCACCAGAGCCAGAGCGGCCTTCCGGGCCAGAGCGGTCATGGCGGGGGAGTTGACGGTGGGGGGGACGTCGGGGAGGAAGGCCACCTCAGCGGTGCAGCCGTAGGCGGCAGATACGCCCACGGTCAGTTCCTCCAGCCTCTGCTGGGCGTGGGCGGCGGCCTCGCTGCGGTGGGCCCGGATGCTGCCCGTCATGGTCAGGGTATCGGGGACAAAGTTATCCGGGGTACCGGACTGAATGGACAGCACCGAACACACCACACTGTCCAGCGGGTCGGTATTGCGGCTGACCACCGTCTGGAGAGCGTTCACCACGGCGGCACCGGCCACAATCACGTCGGTACACTTGTGGGGGGAACCGCCGTGGCCTGCCACCCCGTGGAGGGTAATGGTAAAGTGGCTCTTGCCCGACATGACCGGCCCCTCCATAACGGCAATCTGTCCCGCAGGCAGCTCGGGCCGGTTGTGCAGGCCAAAGAGACAGTGGGGCTTTTCAGGCAGCCTTTCCCACAGACCGTGGGCCAGCATAGCCTTGGCCCCCTGGGTAATCTCCTCGGCGGGCTGGAAGAGGAAGACCACAGTTCCTGTCAGTTCCTCCCGGCGGCGGGACAGCAGTTCGGCGGCCCCCAGCAGGGCGGTGGTGTGGAAGTCGTGGCCGCAGCCGTGCATGACCCCCGCTACCTGAGACACGGCCCCGTCATGGGGGGCCTCCTGCTGGGCAATGGCGTCAATATCCGCCCGGAGGGCTGTTGTCTTGCCGGGATGGGCGCCCCGCAGAAGGGCTGCCGCCCCGGTTTCCATGCCCAGGTCGATCAACTCCAGCCCCAGAGCGGTAAGCCGCTCCCTGATCAGAGCGGTGGTGCGCTTCTCCTGAAAGCTCAGCTCGGGGTGGGTATGCAGATCATCTTTCCAGCATTGTAGGTCAAGGGTCTGGGCTTCTTCCAGTAGTGTCATAGAGATCCATTCCTTTCTTTCTCTGAGCCGGAGAGAAACGCACGCACTTCCTCCAGCCGGGCCAATCCCTCATCATAGCCGTCCTGCCACAGTGCTTCAATTTTTTCCACGTTGCGCTCGGTGCGGTGGAAGCCCCTGGTGCTGTGGGGGGCGAAGAGCAGCACCTTGCCCTCCCGTTCCAGCTGAAACAGCTTCTCCCGGGCGGCATTGTACACCTCGGCCCGGTGGCGCATGGTGTTGCAGAAGTTGGGGTATTTCCGGTATACCGCATCAATGGCAGGCTGAAGGCTTTCTTTTTTCCGCCGGTAACTCCGCTCCCGGGTGAGGATCACAATGAGCCGGTCACAGCCCATCTCAAAGGCGTGTTCAAAGGGGATGGCGTCGGCGGCCCCCCCGTCCATGCAGGGCATCCCGTTGATGTGAAACACCGGGAAGAGCAGGGGCATGGCGCAGCTGGCCTGGAGCACCCGGAAATTCTGATCCGACCCGTCCACCGGCAGGTATTCCGCCTTGCCGGTGTTCAGGTTGGTGACGGCAGCCTCCACCTGTCCGGGAAAG
>CALWOK010000171.1 GCA_944383125.1 uncultured Flavonifractor sp. | reverse complement strand
TTCCGGCCTCCAATTCTTCAAAGATAATATAGGCAGTCATCACCTTGGTCATGGAGGCGGGTACCCGCATGGTATCCGCATCCTTGGCGTACAGGATCTCTCCGGTGTCATAGTCCATCACCACTGCGCTGGCGGCCCAGACAGAGGGCTGGACCGGTGGGGAAGCGGCCCAGACTGTTGATGTCAGCAGCATGGAAATGAGCAGGACGAGCGCTGTGACGCGCATGGAACGGTGGGTACGGATCTCATACATATGTATCATCTCCTAATCCTGACGGTTCTTGGGAACCCTACTGTTATCGCGGAGACCAGGTCGGTCTCCGACCTTTTCCATAAGGAGAAAGGATTTTCTTTAGTATGGCACATCGATATAGTTTTGTCAAATAGCACCAAAAAGAAAGGAGCGTTTCGGTGGGATTTCTTTTCTTGTATGGGAAAAAGGATGGAAATCTGCCATAGTGTGTGCTATAATATCATGCATTGTTCTGCACAGAATTCAGCAATACGTCATGTTGATGAATGGAGGAATCACAAGTGAATTACTTCATGGCCATCCTGATGGGACTGATTCAGGGGGTGGCAGAATTTCTGCCCATTTCCAGTTCGGGTCATCTGGCCCTCTTTCAGCAGTTCTTCGGCATGGAGAATATGGAAGAAACCTACATGTTTTTTACCGTCCTGCTCCACTTCGGCACGCTGATTTCTGTGCTGGTGGTATACTGGAGCGATGTCATGGATATGATCCGGGAGTTTTTTCTGGGCATTGCCGCCCTGGCCGGAAAGGGGACTGGAACACCGCCGCCTCCTGCCAGGCGGATGGTCATGCTCATTGTGGTCGCCACCCTGCCCCTGTTGGTGATGGTCTTTTTGCAGGATGCTGTCAATACCCTTTTCTCCAGTTCCATCATGGTATCCATTGCCCTGCTTGTCACCGGCTGTGTGCTCTTTTTCTCCGACCGGCTGGCCAAAGGGCATAAAACGGCCAAAAATGCCACGTTACTCGATGCTGTGATCGTAGGCTGCGGCCAGGCCCTGGCAGTCATCCCGGGCCTGTCCCGCTCCGGTACAACCATCTCCGTAGGTATGATGCGGGGATTTGACCGGGCCTTTGCCGTCCGGTTTTCTTTTCTGATGTCCCTCCCCGCCATTGTGGGCGCCAATATTCTGGAGCTGAAGGACGCTTTGCAAAGCGGCTTTGAGGTTGCCGAGCTGCCGGTCTATCTGGTGGGGGTTGCGGTCGCTGCCGTGGTGGGTTACTTCGCAATCCGCCTGGTGAAAAGCCTGTCCGACAAGGGCAAATTCGGCAAGTTTGCTTACTATTGCTGGGCAGTGGGCCTGGGCAGCCTCATTGCCGGAATCTTCAAAACTGCGATGGGCTGACCTGCCCCTTGCAAGGCATTTCCATTTTTCCGAAAGGATTTGATCACCTATGGCCACCGCACAGAAAAAACGCTCCGGCGGAAAACGGGCTGCACCCGCCAGAAAGCCGGCTGCCCGGAGCACCGCAAGCCGTAAAAAGCCTGCCTCCCGCCCGGTCCGGCGGGAGGTGGGCGCTGTGGTCTGTCTGCTGCTGGCCATTTTTGCTGCGCTGGGCTATTTCCGGATTCAGGCCATCTTCATCGACTTTTTTTGTGGCCTGGTCAAGGGGCTGATTGGCTATGGCTATCTGTTCCTCCCCCCCATGCTGCTGGTAGCCAGCGGCATTCTGGTCTTCCACCGGGGCAGGCCCGTCCAGCTGCGGGTCTGGTGTGCGCTGCTGCTGCCGGTGCTGGCCGGAAGTATGCTCCATTTGCTCCTGGCACAAAGCCTCTATACCTGGAGCTTTGACATGCTCAAAACTCTGTGGCTCCAGGGAGAACGGCTGGAAAGCGGCGGTGTAATCAGCGGGGTGCTCTGTCTGGCGCTGTCCGCTGTCTTCAGCAAAATTGGCGCAGGGATCATCTTTGTCATCCTGGGGGTGCTGTTGATGATCGTGTGCTTTTCCATTTCCATTCCCGATCTTGTGGACGACTTCCGGAACCGGCAGCGTCTGGAATATGAGGAAGAGGAACCGCCCGAACCAAGGCCCCGCCGCCAGATGCGGGAGCCGCAGCCGGCGGCGGAACCCCAGTCTGCCAAGCGTGGCAGAAAGCAGCGTGTCATTGATATTCCCGTAGAGGACGGGCCTTTGGTGGGCAAGACGCCGGAGCCGGAACCGGAGGAGAAGAAGAAGGGCTTTTTCAACCGCAAGCCGGCAGTTCCTGCGCCTGACCAGGTGCTGGCGGGCGCAGCAGCAGAACCGGAACAGCCGGTACCTGTAGAGGAACCCCCTGTTCTCACTGCTCCCCAGATGGAGCAGCCGGAACCGGAGGTGTGGGAGGAGCCCCCGCTGGAGCCGGAAATGGCGGAAGAACCGGTTGCTCTGCCCACACCTGAGCCGGAGCCGGAACCTGCACCACCGCCCATGCCTGAGATCGTACGGGAACCTGCGGTTGTCCCAACCTCCGCCAAAGCCCGCCAGCAGGAGGAAACGGCCCAGGCTGCTGCCGAAGTCGCCCAGGATATTGCCCGCAGCCTGGAGGAAGAGCCGGTGGTTTACCAGTATCCACCCGTTTCTCTGCTGCTGGAAGGGGAGGGGGTATCCAGTTCCGACGTGGCCGGGGAGCTGAAAGCCAACCAGGCCCGGCTCAGCGATACCATCCGCTCCTTTGGCATTGACGCCAGCATCTCCAATGTAACCCGGGGTCCCTCCGTAACCCGGTATGAGCTGGAATTGGACCAGGGGGTACGGCTCAACAAGCTGACCAACCTGTCTGATGACATTGCCCTGGCCTTGGGAGCCACCGGCGTACGGATTGCCCCCATTCCCAATCAGATTTCCATGGTGGGCATTGAGGTACCCAATCGCCTGGTATCTCCCGTATACATCCATGATGTGATTGACTCCAGGGAGTTCCGGGACAACCCCTCCAAGGTGTCCTTTGCGGTGGGCAAGGATATTGGGGGCAATAATATTGTAGGCAATATTGCCAAGCTGCCCCACTTGCTCATTGCAGGTACCACCGGTTCCGGTAAGTCGGTGTGTACCAACTCCCTCATCATTTCCCTGCTGTACAAGGCCACCCCGGAGGAGGTCCGCCTGATTATGGTGGACCCCAAAATGGTGGAGCTTGGCATTTATAATGGCATTCCCCACCTGCTGATTCCTGTAGTTACTGACCCGAAAAAGGCGGCAGGCGCTCTCCAGTGGGCCGTGGTGGAAATGATGAAACGCTACCGCACCTTCTCCGAAATTGGCGTGCGGGACCTGGCTTCCTATAACAGCCATGCTGCAAAATCGCCCGATCTGGAGAAAATGCCTCAGATTGTGGTGGTCATTGACGAGCTGGCTGACCTGATGCTGGTGGCCGCCAAAGAGGTGGAAGAATCTATTTGCCGGGTGGCTCAGATGGGCCGTGCCGCCGGGATGCACCTGATTATCGCTACCCAGCGCCCCTCGGCTGACGTGATTACCGGTCTGATGAAGGCCAACATTCCCAGCCGGATTGCCTTTGCAGTGGCCTCCTCTCTGGAATCCCGCATCATACTGGACACCACCGGCGCAGAAAAGCTGGTGGGCCGGGGTGATATGCTCTATTTCCCGCTTGGCTCCGGTAAGCCCCAGCGGGTACAGGGCTGCCTGATCTCCGATGAAGAGGTGGCCTCGGTGGTGGGCTTTATCAAGCAGAACAGCAGCGGGGCGGAGTACGATCAGGAGATCATGCACGACATTGAAAAACATGCCGCCGAAAAGGAGAAGGGCGGCAAAGGGGTGGGCGGCTCCGCCCCGGAGGATGTGGGGGATGACTATGACGAGCTGCTCCCCGCTGCCATCGAAGTGGTGGTGGAAACCGGCATGGCATCGGTGTCCATGCTCCAGCGCCGCCTGAAGCTGGGCTATTCCCGGGCAGCCCGGCTGGTGGACCAGATGGAGGAAAAAGGGGTGGTAGGACCCTTTGAAGGCTCCAAGCCCAGGCAGGTGCTCATCTCCAAAAGCCAGTGGCAGGAGATGCAGTACAAGCAGGGCATGGTGGACACCGCCCCTGAGCCTGTTCCAGATGAGCTGGACTACGAGGGAGACGCCATCCCACAGCGTATGGATTTGCCGCCCTTTGATATGGACGGTTAACACAAAAGGACGCACAGCCCACTGGGCTGTGCGTCCTTTTGTTTAGCTTAGTCCCGCAGATACTGCTTTACCAGTTCCTGCAGCAGCTCGTCCCGATCCAGCTTACGAATCAGAGAGCGGGCATTGTTGTAGTTGGTAATATAGGTGGGGTCCTCTGAAAGGATGTAGCCCACAATCTGGTTGATGGGGTTATACCCCTTCTCCTGAAGGGAATTATAAACGGAGGTCAGCACCTCTTTGATCTCAGGATCCTTCTCATAGCGGATGCTGAATTTACGGGTATAATCTGTCTCCATACCTGTCACACCTCCCGATGCAAATCTCGTTCTCATTGTAGCCGAAAATACTGCCGCTGTAAAGGGGGCGGGGAAAAATTTATCAATCTTTCCGGAACGGAGGAACGTCGCCCCGAATGGCCTGCCAGGTATATTTGGTACCGGTGGCCGCCGGCACTGTGGTTTTATCCCAACGATGGCCGCTCTCCCAAAGCACAGCATCGGTAATATTAAAATAGGCATGATGTACCGGTTCCTGCTCTGCCGGAATGGTTTCATAAGAGCCAAGGGGATCGTCCCAAGTGACATCCACCCCATACCATGCCCCGTCCAGCTCTACCAGATTCCAGGCATGGGTTGGACTGACCACCGTCTGACAAGGGATACCCAGCAAGTCCATAAAAAGCTGAAAGGTATTGGCATAACCCATGCAGATGGCCCTTCCCTCTACCAGCAGTCCATATGGATGGTTATGGTTGGGATGGCTGTGCTCCTCGTCATAGGCCGTGTGGTCAATCAGCCAGTCATGAATGGCAAGCTCCTGTTCCGCCGGGGTCATGTCGGCAGTCAGAACTTCTTCCATCACCCGGGCACAGGCTTCCAGCACCGCTTGATCCTGGTCAGACAGGGCAGAGGTATCCCCGGTACGGTAGGCCTCCACCACCGGGCCGGTGTCATAGCGGGGCATCTCCAACCTTTCTTCCTCCTGGACAGGAGAAGCGGAAGGTTCCGGCGGGGGAGTCCACAAAACGCTTTCCCCCTGGAAGCACTGGTCAAAGGCAGCCTTGGCCGCTATGGGATCGGGACAGATGGCCAGCAGCAGCCACTGCCCCTGCCGTACAACCAGCGCATTTTCAACCAGGGCGGCTTGCTCCGGGGCGTAGCCTGTAAAGTCAATCAGCCTGCCTTGCACATAGCGCCACAGGGCCTGCTCTGCTGCGGCACCATCCGTTTCCTCTGATAATTGGATGACAGCCACTTCATTGGCCGCCATGCCCTCCCCATACGCTGCTACGGCGTCTTCCCACATCTGGGGAGAAAATCCATAGGCGGTAGAGAGATAGGTTTCCAACTCCGCTGGATCATAAGCGCTTGATAACGGGTGCATCGGGTCGAGATAGTCAGACGGTTGGGACTGCACCACAAGTTCTCCTATTTCTGCGGCGGTGCAGGTTGTTGCAGGGGGCTGGGAGGTGCAGCCGGTAAGCATAACTGCCAGCCCCAGAAATAACAGCAATCGTTTCATCCTGGCTCCTCCTGTTCCGGACGCAGATGGGTCAGCGGAAATATCACCTGAGCGGTGAAGAGATCGGCCTGGGTGGAGATGGAAAAGCTGCCGCCGCAGGCTTCCGTAAAGGTACGGGCAATGGACAGGCCCAAGCCGCTGCCCCCATCGGTGCGGCTCTGATCTCCCCGCACAAACCGCTCGGTAAAGTCCACCCCGTGGGGCAGCTCGTCCCGTGAGGTGTTGCGCAGGGTGGCAACGGCTTTTTCGCCGGCTGTCTCCAGGTGAACATAGACACGGGAGCCTTCCAACGCATATTGCAGGGCATTTCCGATGAGATTCTGAAAGACCCGGTACAGCCGTTCCCCGTCTGCCAGAATATATACCGGCTCCTGGGGCAGCTGTACCCGGAAGGTGAGGGGGGAGGCGGCAATGGACTCGTCCTGATCGGCCAAAGTCTGACGCAACAGCTTTGCAAAGTCGATTGGCTTTACAGACAGATGCAGGTTGCCGGTAGCCGCCTTGCTCACGTCAAAGACATCCAGTACCATGGCCTGCAGCCGTTTGGTTTTCTGGTCCAGCACCTGGAGATAGTCCTGGACATGGGGCGGCAGGTGTTCCTCCTGCCGCAGCAGCTCCAGATAGCTGACCATGGAGGTGAGGGGGGTTTTCAGATCGTGGGATACATTGGTAATCAGCTCCAGCTTGAGCTTTTCACTTTTGACCTGCTCCTCTACGGCATCCTGCAGCCGGGACTCCATCTGTTCCAGACTGTCGGCCACCACCTGCAGGTCGGATTCTTCCGGCAGCGGCGTGCCGGCATCGCCATGCTGAATCCGGTCCAGCAGCCAATCCAGATGGGAGGCCGTACGGCGGTTTTGGGCGATGAGCCACAGCTGTCCGCCGATCAAAGCAGCCCCAATGCTGCACAGCAGCAAAAACAGCAGGACAACAAACCAGTTGCTGCGCCAGAAAGACGCCATGAAAATCAGCGCAGCCAGAGCACAGAACAGGAAAAAGGGCAGGCAGAGGATAAACTGGAGGGCGGAGCGGCGGCAGATCCGCTGTCCCACCGGATAGTGCAGTTCGGTACCACGCAGCATCCGGGCCAGCAGGGCACACAGACTGTGGGTCTTCAGCTGCCCGAAGCCATACCGCAGGTCATTGACGTAAAGATAACCCCACCACAGAGCTGCCGGTATGGTCAGATAGAGCAGCACGTTGGACGGATATTGCAGCAGCAAAAAAAATCCCGCACAGAGATAGAGGGCAACGATGCTCAGAAACCCAAAGGGGATGAGGAGCAGTACCTTGACCTCCAGCCAGACCCGGCTGGTACACCAGGCAATGGCCTGGTCTGCCCTCACTTTATGCTTGTGCCACACAAGAGAGAGCAGGAGCAGCACGAGGCCGGCAGCCAGCGGCAGAACAAGCGCCCACACAAACACCGTTCTGATGCGTTCCAGGGCAAGGGTGATGCCATATAAACCACTGTCATAGTCATGCTGATACTGGAATACTCCCTGCACATCCTGAACAAACGGTGCAGGGTTCTTTGCTGCTGCCAGCAGGAGGGTCAAACTGCTGTATGAGGACGGGACCGGATAGTTCTGGTAGCCGGGCAGTTCCCACAGGCTGTCCGGCCGATATAAGCCGTCTCCGTACACCTCCACCTTCTGTCCGTCCTTCCGGATGGTAACGGCAGCCCCATCAAAGGACAGCAGGAAGTTATATCCGTCCGGCAGCTGCTCCTGGGCCAGCTCCGGGCAGTTGGTATAGGCTTCTCCCCCTTCCCATTGGACAAAATAGAGCAGGTTGCGATCGGTTAAGCCATCCGAAGCGGTAAAGTGGCCGTCTGCGATGCGGAAAAACCAGCTTTCTATGGTATGCCGGAACCGTGATGTCTGTTGGTAATCTGTTTGGAAGGCGTCGTTGATTTCCTGCCAGCCCAAGGTCCCCGCCGACCATCCCACGGCAACGCTGAACATCAGCAGGCTGATGCCCAGCACAAAGGACAGGAAGGCCAGTGCAGGCTTAATGCTTTTCGATTTTATATCCAATGCCCCACACCACCTTCAAATATTCCGGCTCTTTGGGATTCAGCTCAATTTTCTCCCGGATGCGCCGTATGTGTACCATAACGGTATTTTCTGCGGAATAGGGTTCCTCCTGCCATACCCGGCGGTAAATTTCCTCTGCCGGAAAGACCCGGCCCACATGGCGCATGAGCAGTTCCACAATTTTCAGTTCGGTGGCGGTGAGGCGCACCGCCTCCCCGTCCACCAGCAGGGTGTGCTCCTCGGGCAGATAGCGCAGCCTGCCGTTGACCAGAGCATCTGTCCCCGGAGCATGGTTGACGTCCCCCAGCTGAGTATACCGGCGCAGATGGCTGCGCACCCGGGCCACCAGTTCCTGGGGGTGAAAGGGCTTTGCAATATAGTCATCTGCCCCCATGGACAGGCCCAGGACTTTGTCGGTATCTTCGCTCTTGGCACTGAGGATGAGAATCGGCAAGTTGCGCTTCTCCCGGATCTTCAGCACGGCCGACAGCCCCTCCAGCTGGGGCATCATCACGTCCATCAGGATCAGCCGCAGGGCGGGGTCCAGGGCCTGCTCCAGGGCCTGGAGGCCGTTGTAGGCTTTCAAGACCCGATAGCCCTCTTTTTCCAGTAAAATGGAGATGGCCCGCACAATTTCTGCGTCGTCGTCCACCACCAGGATGGTTTCATTCATAACATCGCCTCCCTGTCCTTACAATACCATCCCTTTCTTACAACGGAAAGGGGAGAATTCTTTCAGCTTTCTTACGATTGTACCACAGCTGCACTGCCGGAACAATGGAAAGGGCATACCCCAACAGGAGTATGCCCCTTTTGCTCAACTGGAAAAGATGGTTTCCATCCCCACCTTACTGCACCCCTGAGGAGCATATTTCCACTTGGTCAGCTGACCGGAACGGAGAAAATACTCCAGCGGCTGTGGCTGGGGAATGGGCGGCAGGCAGTCAATCACCTGCAGCTTGAACTTCATGCGCTGGGGGAGGATGGCCTTGATGTATACGGATACCCGGGTTCCCTCTGTAAAGCAGGGATTCTGCTCTGCAAGACCGGACAGGTTGGGGGTAAGCTCTATAAATACCCCGTAGTCCTTGATCCCACGCACCACACCGGGCACCGTCATGCCCGGCTGAAAGCGGGCGGCATTTTCCTCCCAGGTCCCCAGCAGCTCTTTATGGGTCAGATAGACCCGCTTCTGAATTGGGTCAAGATCCAAGACAACTGCCAAAATTTCCTGTCCCACCTGAAACCGCACCCCTGGATGGGGGATGCGGGAGACCGAAATATTTTCTACCCCGATCAGGGAGGGGATGCCGCAGCCAATGTCCACAAACGCCCCAAATGGCTCCAGGTGGGTTACGGTAGCCTGGATAATCTGACCGGAGGCAAAGCCGGTCATAATGGCGTCCAGCGCTTGCTGCTGTGCTGCCCGCCGGGAGAGGATGGGATGGATCTCCCCATCCTGCTCTTCCAGAGAACTCACTGTAAAGCAAACTGGCTTTCCAACTCTGGACAAAATTGCAATCTCTCTGGTGCTGCCGTCGGCAATGCCCAGGGCGGCCTCTTCCCGTGGAATGGTGCCAATCCAGGGACCCAGCGAGACGGTAAGGTGATGCTCCGGGGAGCAGGACAGTGCCATTCCCTCCAGAATGACGCCTTGCTCCATGGCCTGCCGGAGGGACTCTGGACAGGCACAGGCAGCTTTGTTTTCCGGACTGTCCAGCAGCCGCCCTTCCGGCGGAAATTGCTTCGTCAATATAACCAAATCCTTTCTGCGTCCCGGCGGGATTTTTCTTACCTGACCACTATATGCAAAAGGCAACCTTGAATTGACAGAGACAGGGCGGGAAAGCTATAATATGCTTTAGAACGATAAAGTGAATGGGGGAAACCTGCTGTGGACATCCATGTAGGCGATGTGTTGGAACTGAAAAAGGAACACCCCTGCGGCAGCCGCCGCTGGACGGTACTGCGGGTCGGGATGGATTTTCGCCTGCGGTGTATGGGGTGCGGCCATGAGCTGATGATTCCTCGGAGTAAAGCGGAAAAGAGCATCAAAAAGGTCATTCAGGCCGGAGAGGAACAGCCATGAAGGAACTTTGGAGCAAGCGGGCCAGAGAACTGACCCCATACGTCCCGGGGGAACAGCCCCGGCAGGAACAGCTGATTAAACTGAACACCAATGAAAATCCCTACCCCCCCTCCGCCATGGCCCTGGCGGCAATCCGGGAGGCGGCAAATGATACCTTGCGGCTCTATCCAGACCCGGAGTGTAGGTCTCTGCGGGAGGTGCTGGCGGAAACCTATGGTCTGAACACAGATCAAATTTTTGTGGGAAATGGTTCTGATGAGGTGCTTGCGCTCTGTTTTCAGGCTTTTTTTGATCCGGAGCGCACCATTCTGTTTCCCGATATCACCTACAGCTTTTACACGGTATATGCCGACCTGTACGGTCTGAAGTACCGGCAGATCCCTCTGGACCAGCACTTTGCCGTCCCGTTAGCACCCTTTTTGGAGCAAAATGGCGGAGTAGTCATTGCCAACCCCAATGCCCCCACCGGACTGGCCCTTTCCCTCAGCGGCATCCAGGCCGTCTTGGAGGGCAATCCGGCCTCGGTTGTGGTGGTGGACGAGGCCTATGTGGACTTCGGCGCCCGTTCCGCCATTGAACTGGTGGACCGCTACCCCAATCTGGTGGTGGTACAGACCCTGTCCAAATCCAGGGCGCTGGCCGGTCTGCGTGTGGGCTTTGCATTTGCCCATCAAAATTTAATTGCCGCCCTCAACAGCGTAAAAAATTCCTTTAATTCCTACACCCTGGACCGGCTGGCCCTGGCAGGTGCAGAGGGCGCTCTGCGGGACCGGCAGTATTTGCAGGCCACCGCAGCAAAAATTTGCCACACCAGAGACAGTACCGCAGAACGGCTGAAAGCCATGGGATTTCAGGTGATTGACTCCTCGGCCAATTTCCTGTTTGCCTCCCATCCCCATACAGCGGCCAAAACCCTGCTGGATGGCCTGCGCCAAAAGGGGATTCTGGTACGCTGGTGGGACAAGCCCCGTATCAGCAACTACCTGCGCATCACCATTGGAACCGATCAGGAGATGGATGCGCTGTGTCATGCACTGGCCCAGCTGCTAGAGCAGTCATAAGAAGAATGGACCGCAAGAGACGCAATTTGATGCGTCTCTTGCGGTTTTTTGCGGGATGCTTGGAGATAGACCGACTTTCAGGGTGGGGGTGCTTATGACTTTTTTTATGGAGACGGGCCGGTATAATGGGGCGTGCGCATCTACGAGGGGGTACAAAAGGGGGGGAGAGCGGCGTGACAGTAGTCTATCTGGATGAGGTGGTGCTGCTGAATTTTGTGGTGGACTATTTGCTCCTGCTGGCCTCAGGCAGACTGGCCGGAGAGGTGCTCCGGCGGGGCAGACTGGCCCTGGGGGCAGCTGTGGGAGCAATGTATGCCGGAGCTGCCTGCCTGCCGGGTCTTGGATGTTTGCTCCACCCCCTATGCAAGCTGGGGGCGGCTGTGGCGGCTGTGCTGATGGGATATGGGGGCAGCCGCCGGCTGCTGCGGCTGTGCCTGGTATTTCTGGCGGTTTCCGCCGCCTTTGGCGGGGGCATCTTTGCCCTGCAGCTGCTGGGCAGCCGTACCCTGGCCCTGGACAACGGGGTGCTGTCCTCTTCCTTGGATCTGAAGCTGGTGCTGTTGTCGGCGGTGGGGTGTTATGGAGGGATAACCCTCCTCTTTCACCGGGCTGCTCTTCACAGTCCACGGCAAGAGCTGGCCCCGGCTGTCCTCACACTGGGGGAGCGGAAGGTGGTACTGACGGCGCTGGTGGATACCGGAAATACGCTGACAGATCCGGTTTCCGGCCGTCCGGTGTTGGTGGCCGAGGGGGAAAAGGCAGCCGGCCTGTTTCCCAGGGGACGTGCGCCCACTCCGGCAGAATTGAAAGACCCTGCCGCCGTCTTGGCCAAAATGGGCGCCGCTGGTGTGCGCTGCCGTCTGCTGCCCTATCAGGCGGTGGGGGTAGAGTGCGGTATGCTGCTGGCGCTGCGGCTGGATCGGGTACAGGTGGGCGCCAAGGACTACGGTCCCCTGCTGGTTGCGCTTTCCCCAACCCACCTGACGGACGGGGGCGGATACTGTGCATTGATTGGAGCATAAAGGAGGAAAACAGGATGGGCTGGAAGGCTGCTCTGTATGTGGGCCTGCAAAAGCTGTTGGCCAGGCTGGGATTGAAGCTGCCGGGCAAAATCATGTACATTGGTGGGAGCGATACCCTGCCGCCCCCCCTCACCAGGGACGAGGAAGCCGGTTTGATCTCCAGACTGGATCAGGGAGAGGAAGCGGTCAAGGGACAACTGATAGAACGCAACCTGCGTCTTGTGGTATATATCGCCCGCCGGTTTGAGAACACCGGGGTGGGGATTGAGGATCTGATATCCATTGGTACCATTGGTCTGATCAAGGCAATCAACACCTATCAACCTGCTAAAAATATCAAACTGGCCACCTATGCCTCCCGGTGCATTGAAAATGAAATTCTCATGCATCTGCGCAAAACCACCAACTTGAAAAGCGAAGTGTCCTTTGATGAGCCGCTGAACACCGACTGGGACGGGAATGAACTGTTGCTGTCCGATATTCTGGGGACAGAAGTGGATCTGGTCATGAAACCCATTGAAGAAGATGTGGACCGCAAGCTGCTTTTTGATGCCATGGAAAAGCTGGACAGCCGGGAGCGCAAGATTATTACCCAGCGCTTCGGACTGGACGGACAATCGGAGCGTACCCAGAAAGAGGTGGCAGACAGCCTTGGCATCTCCCAATCCTATATTTCCCGGCTGGAAAAGCGGATTATTGCCCGGCTGAAGCGGGAAATTCTGCGGCTTATGTAAGATCTCGGGCCTGCTCTTTGCTTTGAAGCAGGCCGTTTTCTTTTGTGTTAAATTGTGAAAACACAAACAATATATTGTCAAATATATGACATAATATTATTCTGTCATAAAATTAACAACTTTTTTCGATAAAACCACTTGACTTTTGCATTTTGGGTGCTATACTGTATCTGAACTCAATAGTTCACATAAATACTCAATCAAGAGATCTCATTTATACAGAAAGGAAGTATCATAATGGAACGGCTGACGCAGGAACAATATGGGTTGTATATCAATGGGACGTGGGTACCCGCCAGTGATGGTGCTACCTTTGAGACTCATTGCCCTGCCAACGGAGAACTGCTGTCCACCTGTGCCCAGGCTACCAAGGAGGACGTGGATGCCGCAGTTGCCGCCGCCTGGGAGGCATTCAAGACCTGGAAGAACGTTACGGTCAACGAGCGGGCTGCCATCCTCAACAAGGTAGCCGATGTCATTGAGGCCAATGCAGAGCACCTGGCCATGGTGGAATCCATGGATAACGGCAAACCCATCCGGGAGACTCTGGCCATTGACGTACCCTATTCCGTCCGGCACTTCCGCTATTTTGCCGGCTGTATCATGGCGGAAGAGGGGTCTGCCAATGTTCTGGACGGCTCCACCCTCTCCCTGATTCTGCGGGAACCTATCGGCGTGGTGGGACAGATTGTTCCCTGGAACTTTCCCTTCCTGATGGCGGCCTGGAAGCTGGCCCCGGTGCTGGCCGCCGGTTGCTGCACCGTGTTCAAACCTTCCAGCGACACCCCCCTCAGCGTCCTGGAGCTGGCACGCCTGACCCAGGATATCATTCCCGCTGGTGTGTTCAACGTCATTACCGGTTCCGGCTCCAAGTCGGGTCAGTATATTCTGGATCATCCCGGGTTCCGCAAGCTGGCCTTCACCGGCTCTACCGAGGTGGGCCGTAACGTGGCCCTGGCAGCGGCCCAGCGGCTCATCCCCTCCACCCTGGAACTGGGCGGCAAGAGCGCCAATATCTACTTTGATGACTGCAAGTGGGATATGGCTATGGACGGCCTCCAGCTGGGCATCCTGTTCAATCAGGGCCAGGTGTGCTGTGCCGGTTCCCGTGTGTTTGTACAGGACACCATCTATGACAGGTTTGTGGAGGAGGCCACCAAGCGCTTCCATGCCGTGAAGGTCGGTATGCCCTGGGAGAAAGAGACCCAGATGGGTTCCCAGATCAACGAGCATCAGGTCAAGAAGATTCTGAACTATATCGACATCGGCAAGCAGGAGGGGGCCAGGGTGGCCTGCGGCGGCGTCCGGGCGGATGAAGGAGCACTGGCCAAAGGCTGCTTCATGAAGCCGACCCTGCTGGTGGACGTGAACAACAAGATGCGGGTGGCCCAGGAGGAAATTTTCGGGCCTGTGGCCTGTGTGATCAAGTTCCACGACGAGGATGAGGTCATTGCCATGGCCAACGACAGCGAATATGGCTTGGGCGGCGCCGTGTGGACCCGGGACATCAACCGGGCCATCCGGGTATCCCGTGGCATTGAAACCGGCCGCATGTGGGTCAATACCTATAACGCCATCCCAGAGGGCGCCCCCTTCGGCGGCTATAAAACCAGCGGCATCGGTCGGGAGACCCACAAGGTCATTCTGGAGCACTACACTCAGATGAAGAACATTATGATCAATCTGGCAGAAACCCCCTCCGGCTTCTACCCGGAGCAATAACCCTGCCGGACAACATACAAGGGCCGCCATATGGCGGCCCTTGTGCTGTGTGCGGGTCAGAACCCCATGTTGTCGGCCAGGTTACACTTCATGTGTTCCATTTTTCTGGCTGCCTTGCGGGCCATCCGCCGCATTTGGGGGTCCTGCATCCCCATAGCAGTCACAGCCATGCCCATGGCTGCGCCGGCCAGAATCCCAAGCCCCATACCACCTAAAAATCCATGCTTGGTCATTTGATCAGCTCCCTTCTGTTGGTGCCTCTATATTATTGCCGGAAAAACAGAAAAATCCGTTGCTAAATAATGAGAATGAAGGTATAATGAAAAGCACGGAAGCGTTGCTTGCAGGTGGGGACGGGGGTTGGCCCTGTGCCCTTTTTTGCTGTATAAAACCTACCCTGCTGGAAGGAGTGATCTGGTGAAACTATTGATTCGTCACGGCCGGTTGGTTGACCCGGTAGGCGGCATCGGCGGCATTATGGATATTCTGATGGAAGACGGCAAAATAACCGTAATCGGCAGCAATATCCAGGAACCGGATGCCAAAATCATTGACGCCACAGGATTGACGGTGTGCGCCGGTCTGGTGGATATGCATGTTCACCTGCGGGAGCCAGGCTTTACCCATAAGGAGACGATTGCAACCGGTACGGCGGCCGCTGCACGAGGGGGCTTTACCTCCATTGCCTGTATGCCCAACACCAGGCCCACGATAGACTGCCCGGAACAGGTGGACTATGTGCTGCAAAAGGCCTCGCAGGCCTGCGGCGTCCATGTCTGGCCTATCGGCGCCGTATCCAAAGGACAGCGGGGAGAAGCGCTGACCGACTTTGAAGCCCTGAAACAAGCCGGTGTGGTAGCCCTCTCGGACGATGGGGTGCCGGTGCAGAGCGCCAATCTGATGCGGGACGGGCTGATTATGGCCCACCGGAAACATCTGACAATCCTGTCCCACTGTGAAGATGCAGATATGGTAAAAAACTATGCCGTCAACGAAGGACGGGTATCCCGGCAGCTGCGGCTCAACGGCCGTCCCGCCATTGCAGAGGAGCTGATGGTGGCCCGGGACGCCATGCTGGCGGAGGAGACCGGCGCCGCCGTCCATATTTGCCATATTTCAACCGCCAAGTCGGTAGCCATCGTGCGGCGCTACAAGCGTAAGGGGGTACAGATTACCTGTGAAACCTGCCCCCAGTATTTTTCTCTTACCGAAGATGAAATTCTCAGTAAGGGTACCATGGCCCGGGTTAATCCCCCTCTGCGTACCTGGTCCGATGTGGAAGCCATCATCGAAGGCTTGAAGGACGGCACCATTGATGCCATTGCCACCGACCATGCGCCCCATTCTGCGGAAGAAAAGGCCAGACCGCTGACCGAGGCGCCCAGCGGCATGGTTGGACTGGAAACGGCGCTGGGCGTGACGCTGACCTATCTGTACCATACCGGGGAAATGCCCCTGTCTGATATCCTGCGGAAAATGACCATCAATCCAGCCTGTATTCTCCGGCTGCCCACCAAGGGACGGCTGGCCATTGGTGCAGACGCCGACCTGATCCTCTTTGATCCAGATGAGCGGTGGACGGTGGACCCGGAGCAGTTTGCCTCCATGGGCCGCAATACCCCCTTTGCCGGTATGGAACTGAGAGGCCGGGTAAAGTATACCATTGTGGGCGGAGAAGTCCTGTTCCAGGACGAACTGCAACAAGAAAGATAAAGGAGAGCTGAACCATGTCCTTCGATCATCTGCAAGAGGCCATTATTGCCAAGAAAAATCCTACAGTTGTCGGTCTGGATCCCAAGCCGGAGTATGTACCCATGCACATCCGCAAGGAGTGCTATGAAATGTACGGCGAAACGCTGGAGGGTGCTGCCGAGGCCATTTTCCGCTTTAACTGCGGCCTGATGGACGCTCTGTACGATATTGTCCCTGCCGTCAAGCCCCAGTCCGCCTACTACGAGCGGCTGGGCTGGCGGGGTATGGAGGTGCTGGAGCGCACCATCCGCTATGCCAAAGAGAAAGGCTTTTTTGTCATTGCCGACATTAAACGGGGGGATATCGGTTCCACCGCCGAGGCCTACTCCGACGGCTGGCTGGGAACCACCAAAGTGGGGTGGCAGTCCATCTCCTCTTTTGATGCCGACTGTGTTACCCTAAACGGCTATATGGGGGCAGACAGCGTCAATCCCTTCCTGAAGACCTGTAAAGAGCTGGATAAGTGTACCTTCATCCTGGCCAAGACCTCCAATCCCGGCTCCGGCGAGCTGCAAAATGTATCGGCCGGTGCGGGAGATACGGTGTATGGCCTGATGGCTGACCTCATTGAAAAATGGGGCGCAGGCACCGAGGGCAAGTATGGCTATACCATGGCCGGCGCAGTGGCTGGCGCTACCCATCCCACTGAATTACAGCAGATTCGTGCCCGGATGCCCCATACCTTCCTGCTGGTTCCCGGCTATGGAGCCCAGGGGGGTACGGCTGAGGATGTGCAGTACGCCTTCCAGGACAAGGGCCGGGGTGCGATTGTCAACTCCTCCCGCGGTATCATCTGTGCCTGGCAAAAAACCGGCAAGGACGGTCAGGACTACCAGGAGGCCGCCCGCAATGCGGCCATCGCCATGCGGGATGACATCTGCCGCTTTACTGCCATTGGATAAGGAGGGAAGACGATGCCCATAGAACAGCTCTGTACCATCACAGAAATGACTCCCCTCAACAACAGCACCTACTGGATGACTCTGGAGGTTGGTAAGCTGGTGGCTGAACAGGGACTTCGGGCCGGCCAATTTCTTCATGTGGCCTGCGGCGAGGGTCTGCTGCTCCGCCGCCCCATCTCCGTGGCCTATGCTCTGGATGACGAACCGGAAAACACCGCCGCCCTGATCTTTGAGGTGAAGGGGGAGGGGACCCGCTGGCTCGCCCAGCGCAAGGTGGGAGATCAGGTCAGTGTGCTTGGCCCCCTGGGCAACGGCTTTACAGTGGAGGAGAAGGGCCGCTATCTCCTGGTAGGGGGCGGTATCGGTGTGCCGCCCCTGCTGGGCTATGCCGAAGCCTACCACCAAAATGCGGTGGCTGTGCTGGGCTTCCGGTCCGCAGAGCGGGTCATTCTGGCTGACCGGTTCCGGGATTGCTGTAAAGAAATATTCCTTTGCACCGATGACGGAAGTGCTGGCCGCCACGGCTTTGTAGATGCCCAGGTCCGGGATATTCTTGCCCAGGACAGGGATTTTACAGCGGTACTTGCCTGCGGACCCAAGCCCATGCTGAAAAATGTGGCAAAGACAGCCGCCGAGTTTGGTGTACCCTGTCAGGTGTCTATGGAAGAGCGGATGGCCTGCGGCGTGGGCGCCTGTCTGGGCTGTGCCATCCAGATGGCAGACGGCACCATGAAACATGTGTGCAAGGACGGACCTGTCTTTGCCGCCGAGGAGGTGGACTGGAATGTCTAAGGTAGATTTGTCGGTGGAACTGGCTGGCGTAACAATGAAAAACCCTGTTGTTGTGGCCTCCGGTACCTTCGGCTTTGGCCGGGAGTACGGTCAGTTTTACCATTTGAGCGAGCTGGGCGGCATTTGCTGTAAAGGTCTTACCCTTCACAGAAGAGAGGGAAACCCGCCCCCCCGTATTGCCGAAACCCCAATGGGCATCCTCAACTCGGTAGGTCTGCAAAATCCAGGCGTAGACGCCTTTATTGAACAGGAACTGCCCGAATTGCGGAAGCACGACCTGGCAGTGATCGCCAACATTTCTGGCAACACCCCGGAGGAATACGGCATCATGTGTGAAAAGCTGTCCCAGGCCGGAGTTGACATGATCGAGGTCAACATTTCCTGTCCCAATGTCAAAGCAGGTGGGTTGGCCTATGGCACCAAGCCGGAGCTTGCTGCTGAGGTTACAAAGGTTGCCAAAGAGCACGCTACCGTCCCTGTCATGGTCAAGCTGTCCCCCAATGTAACCGATATCACCGAAATTGCCAGAGCGGTGGCAGACGCAGGAGCCGATGCCCTGTCCCTCATCAATACCCTGCGGGGGATGCGCATTGACCTGAATACCCGGCGGCCGATCCTGAAGATGAATACCGGCGGCTTGTCCGGCCCTGCTGTCCTGCCGGTGGCGGTACGGATGGTTTGGGAGGTCGCTTGTGCGGTAGATCTGCCCATTTTGGGCATGGGAGGGGTTGCCAAAGGGGAGGACGCCGCCCAGCTTATGCTGGCCGGGGCCTCTGCAGTAGCGGTAGGTACCGCCTGCTTCGCCGACCCCTATGCCCCCATCAAGGTGCGGGACGGTCTGGCGGACATCGCCAGCCAGCAGAGGCTTGACAAAGTGTCTGACCTGACCGGCGGCGTACGCCCCTGGTAAGCGCCCACTGCCATGTTGGAAGAACTGATTCAGCATATCCTTCCCACGATCATCTCCATCTGTGAGCTGATGGGTATCGTGGTGGTGATTATCACTGCGGCCCGGGGATTCTGGAATTATCTGCGCAGCCTATGGACCCATCGGGTATATGACATTAAATTTGACCTGGCAAACGGACTGGCTACCAGTCTGGAATTCAAGATGGCAGCAGAGATTCTGAAGACCGTCCTGGTGCGGGAGCTCAATGAGCTTCTGGTTCTGGGTGCTGTCGTCCTGCTGCGCGCCCTTTTGTCTCTGCTCATCCACTTTGAAATGAAAGGACGGCATGAGACAATACAATCCACAGGAGAAGAGAGAAACCGATGACCCAATTATACTTGATTCGACATGCAGAGGCCGAAGGCAACCTGTATCGCCGGGTTCATGGCTGGTACAACAGCCTGATCACTGACAACGGCTACCGGCAGATTGCCGCCCTGCGTGGCCGGTTTGCCAACGTACACATTGACGCAGTATACTCCAGCGACCTGTTCCGTACCATGACTACCGCCAAAGCCATCTATCCCAGCCATGGCCTGCAGCTGCATACCACGCCTGATCTGCGGGAAATCGGCGTGGGTGTATGGGAGGATCAGCCCTGGGGCGGGTTGGAACGCTATGACGCCATGCGGCTCATTCATTTCAATCACGCCTCTCCAGAGTTCCAGGTGGAGGGGGGAGAAACCTTTGCCCAGGTACAGCGCCGGATGAAAGGGGCTGTGCTGGACATTGCAGCCCGCCATCCTGGACAGACGGTGGCCCTTTTTTCCCACGGCTCCGCCATCCGCTGTTTGCAAGGGGCTGTCCGGGGCCTTGGTCCGGGAGAGATGGATTGCTTGGGCCACAGCGATAACACTGCTGTTACCTGTCTGGAGGCAGAGGGCGATCAGATTCGTATTCTCTTTGAAAATGACAATTCCCATTTGCCGGAAGAGATTTCCACCCTTGCCCGTCAGAACTGGTGGAAGTCCCGGGAGGGAAGCAGCGCCGATGCCAACCTGTGGTTCCGTCCTTTGAATCTGGAAGCGGAAGAGCGCCTTTTTCTCAATGCCCGGCATGAGGCATGGGTAAATATTCACGGCTCCGCCGTTCCCTTTGATGGGACAGGCTTTTTGCAGGACGCCAGACGCTGCTGGCAGCAAAATCCCAAAACATCTCTTTTTGCCGTGATGCAGCGGGAAGAGGTGGCCGGACTGCTCCAGCTGGATCTGGAGCGCCATGCCGATCAGGGCGTGGGCTATATCCCCTTTGTGTACATGGACCCAAAGCACCGGAAACGGGGCCTGGGGGTACAGCTGCTGGGGCAGGCGATCTCGGTATACCGCCCCCTCGGCCGCACCAAACTCATGCTGCGGTGTGCGCCCGACAATGAAATCGCCCAGCGTTTTTATAAAAAGTATGGGTTTGAGAAGATTGGGGAGGCTCCTGGCGCCCGGGTGCCGCTGGACTTGCTGGAAAAATACATTGGCTATGAAACCAAAGATTGATTGAGGAACTGTATGAACACATTTTTACCCGTCTCCAAGGCGGATATGGAAGCCCGTGGTTGGGACGGGTATGACTTTTTGATCATCACCGGCGACGCCTATGTGGACCACCCTTCCTTTGGCACTGCGCTTATCTCCCGGCTGCTGGAGGCCGATGGCTACCGGGTGGCCATTCTGGCCCAACCCGACTGGCGCAAAGCGGCATCCTTTACTGTATTGGGCCGTCCCAGACTGGGGATTATGCTGTCCGCCGGTAATCTGGACTCCATGGTAGCCCACTATACCGCAGCTAAAAAGCGTCGCCACGATGACGCCTATTCTCCGGGCAACCGGAGCGGTCTGCGGCCTGACCGGGCTGCCATTGTATATGCAAACAAAGTGCGGGAAGCCTTTGGAGACATTCCGCTGGTCATTGGCGGCCTGGAAGCATCCCTGCGGCGGTTTGCCCACTATGACTATTGGGACGATCAGGTACGCCGTTCGATCCTGCTGGACAGTCAGGCCGATCTGCTGGTCTATGGCATGGGGGAGACTGCGACAAGAGAGATCGCCGCCCGGCTGGCCTCCGGTACACCGGTCAAAGAGATTATGGATGTAAAAGGTACAGCCTTTCTTGCACAAAATCCATCTGTCTGCGCTTATCCCAAGGTAGAATGTCCCTCCTTTGAACAGGTACGGGCAGACAAGCGGCAGTATGCGGTGGCCAATCAGATTCAGTATGAGGAGCACGACCCCATCCGTGGAAAGGCCATTCTTCAGCGCCATGGAGATCGGGTGCTGATTGTCAATCCGCCTTCCATGCCCTTAACCACAGCCCAGCTGGATTTTGTGGCAGAACTGCCCTATGTCCGGGAGCCTCATCCCATGTATGATTCCATGGGCGGGGTACCGGCCATTGAGGAGGTACGCTTTTCCGTGACACACAACCGGGGCTGCTTTGGGGCATGTCATTTCTGCTCCCTGGCCTTTCATCAGGGACGGATCATCTCGTCCCGCAGCCACGAGAGTGTCCTGCGGGAGGTAGAGGGGCTGGTAAAGCACCCCGGCTTCAAAGGATATATCCATGATGTGGGCGGACCTACCGCCAATTTCCGCCGTCCAGCCTGCAAAAAGCAGATGAAAGCCGGGCTGTGCCGTGGGAAGGCCTGTCTTTCTCCCACTGCCTGCCCGAATCTGGACGCCGACCACACCGATTATCTCATGCTGCTGCGCAAAATCCGCCAGGTACCTGGGGTAAAAAAGGTTTTTATTCGCTCGGGTATCCGGTTTGACTTTTTGCTGAAGGACGGAAACGGGGAATTTTTTGCGGAACTGGTCAAGCATCATGTGTCCGGACAGCTCAAGGTTGCCCCGGAGCACTGTATCAATTCCGTGCTGGACTGTATGGGAAAGCCCCATATTGACGTCTATGAAACATTCAAGCGGAAGTATGAACGCCTGAACCAGAAATATGGAAAAGAGCAGTATCTGGTACCCTATCTGATGTCCTCTCATCCAGGCTGTACCCTGGAAGATGCGGTAGGTCTGGCCCAGTGGCTCCACCGGACCGGCCGCCAGCCGGAGCAGGTACAGGATTTTTATCCCACCCCCGGCACATTGTCAACCTGTATGTACTATACCGGCATAGATCCCAGAACCATGCAGCCGGTATATGTGCCAAAAGACCCCCATGAAAAGGCCATGCAGCGGGCTTTGATGCAGTGGAAGCGGCCTGAAAAGCGGGCGCTGGTGCGGGAAGCCCTCCATCGGACGCATCGGGAGGATCTGATCGGTTTTGGAAAGGAGTGCCTGCTCCGTCCGGAGCACCATAAGCCTGCCGCCTCTCATGCCGTCCCCCGCAAGCCTGACGGGGGAAAGAGAAAGGGGGTAAACATGGCCGGCGCTGCCGCCAAACCCAAACCGGTGAAAAAAGCTGGGTGGGCCGTGGCAAAACCCAAGAAAAATGCCCGTCCGGGCAAAAAGAAAGGACACTGAAAGAGAAAAGAGTCATACACAAAGGAGGAATCTGTATGAAACGTCGCCTGATTTCCCTGCTGACCGTTCTGGTGCTGATGCTGAGCCTGGTCCCTGTGGTAACAGCGGCCCAGCCCACCATGGTGGTTGCCATGCGTCTGAACAGTCCTTGGTGTGTCATTGGTGACACTGCAACTCAGCTGGACGAGAGCAACAGCAGCGTGGTACCCATGATGGAAGATAACCGAACCATGCTGCCCATCCGCCGCATCATTGAGTCCTTCGGCGGTACCGTGGAGTGGGTAGCCGAAACCAAAACGGTACGCTGCTCCCTGAATGGCAGTGCGGTAGAACTCAACTATGATTCTACGGCGGCGCTGGTCAACGGGCAGGAAGTGACCATGGATGTACCTATGCGCCTGAAAAACAACCGCTCTTTTGTTCCGGTCCGTTTTGTCAGTGAACATCTGGGGCTGAAGGTTGGCTGGGAGGGTACCAACAAAATTGTGGTGGTGGCAAATGGCGATCTGGATCTCACAGCCCTGACTGCTCTTTCCCAGGTGAAGAAGCTGATGGAGGTATCCACACCCAAGGAAAACCCTGTCACCCTGACCAGCAAAAGCTACGCCCTGGCCTCCGGTACCGTAAGCGCCAATGTGATTACGGTCAACATGAAGGATCCACGGGTCAGTGTAAAAGCTGCCATCAGCAACGGCAAGCTGAACAGCCCCAACAGCTTCCAGTCCATTGCATCCCATTCCGGCGCCGTTGCGGTCATCAATGCCAATTTCTTTAACAGCAACAGTGCGGTGAAAGACCCCATCGGCCACCTGATGGTCAACGGACAGTTTGTATACGGCAACAGCGGCATCTCCTCTCTTGGCATTACCAGCGCCAATGAGATGCGTTACGGTCGGCCGGCCCTGTTTTACCGGGTGAAAACAGCAGACGGCGGGAAAGTACAGGAGTGGTCTGCTTTTGAGGTAAATGTTCTCAAGCAGTTTGAAAATCAGTCGGTTCTCTATACCCCGGCCCGTGGCGCCTCCTTCCCCGTCACCTATCCGGGCGCAGCCCTCACTGTGGTCAATGGCGTGACCACAAACTACCAGACGGTAAAAAGCGGGGATACCATCTCCATTCCGTCCAATGGTTTTGTTCTGTATTCCAGCACCAAAGTAATCTCTACCACCTGGTATCAGCAGCCTGAAATGGGCCGCAAGGTAGAAATTGAGCCTTACCTGTTCAAAGAAGACGCCGAGGGTTTCTCCATGGAAGATGTGAAAACCATCGTATCCGGCTCCCCCCGTCTGGTACAGGATGGCGTCAAGTACACCCAGCTGGATGGCGGCTTTACCGAGTCCAGATTTACCACTATGTCCTCTCCCCGCACTGCCGTGGGTACGACCCGGGATGGCAAGCTGCTTCTGGTCAGCGTGAAGAGCGCCAAAATTGAACAGATGCGGGATCTGATGCTTGCGCTGGGCTGTGTAGACGCCATCAATCTGGACGGCGGCGCCTCGACGGCCATGTACTATAACGGTCAGATGCTGGCCACTCCAGGACGCAATCTGACCTCTACTCTGCAGGTATTTGTTGCTGATTGAGTCTTCAGTCAAAGGGCCTGCCGCAAGTTTGCGGCAGGCCAGATTTTTGTCCTCTGGAGTGCCAGCTGCAACCACCATTTTTTCCTTGACAAAAGCTTACCTCTGATGTATCATACAAAACATCAAAAAATTTTGATTTGAGGTGGTTGGATGGAGGCCCGGTTTCAGCAGCAAGCCAAGGTTTTTAAGGCGCTGTGCGATCCCAAACGTCTGGCCATTCTCGATCTGCTGAAAAGCGGAGAAACCTGCGCCTGTGTCCTGATGGACCGGATGGATATGGGGCAGTCGGCAGTATCCTATCATATGAAGATCCTGTGCCAATCTGGTCTGGTAGACTTTCGGCAGGAAGGGAAGTGGACCCATTACCGCCTGAGCACCACGGGCAGGGATTCTGCATTGCAGCTGCTGCGGGAACTGACCACACCCAAAGGATAAGGTGGGTTTTTGTCCCTCGACACATCAAAATATTTTGATCTGAAAGGTGGACGCTATGGAGATGTTGGCAGCCGTATGGCAATTTTTTCAGGAACAGATCCTGGGTATGCAGTGGCTCAATCGCCTGATTGGCCAGGGTCTTTCCAGTATCGGTCTGGACCCGGCCAGCCGATGGGGCGGCAGCCTGCAATTTTTTCTCTACGATGTGATCAAAATTGTCATCCTGCTCTGTACTCTGATTTTTATCATCTCCTATATTCAAAGCTATTTTCCACCAGAGCGCAGCCGCCGCATTCTGGGCCGTTTTCATGGCATATGGGCAAATATCCTGTCGGCTTTGCTGGGGACGGTAACCCCCTTCTGCTCCTGCTCTTCCATCCCCTTGTTTATGGGCTTTACCAGTGCCGGATTGCCGTTGGGCGTAACCTTTTCCTTTTTGATCTCCTCCCCCATGGTGGATCTTGGGAGCCTGGTGCTGCTGATGAGCATTTTTGGGGCGAAAGTAGCGGTTCTCTATGTGCTGATCGGTCTGGTCATTGCGGTAATCGGCGGCACTGTCATTGAAAAGCTGGGCATGGAGCAGTATGTGGAAGACTTTGTACTCCACGCCCCCTTTCAGGAGGGGGAGGAGGAACAGCCTTCCCGCCGTCAACGGCTGCTCTATGCCAGGGATCAGATGCTGGCCACCTTCCGGAAGGTATTTCCCTTTATTCTCCTTGGGGTAGCCATTGGGGCAGTCATTCACAACTGGCTGCCGGAGGAGTGGATTGAGCTGGTATTGGGCAGCAACAATCCCTTCGGTGTGATTCTGGCAACCCTGGTGGGGGTCCCCATGTACGCCGATATTTTTGGCACCATCCCGGTGGCAGAGGCGCTGCTGTTCAAAGGTGCGCAGCTGGGTACCATTCTGGCCTTCATGATGGCGGTGACAACCCTTAGCCTGCCCTCCCTCATTATGCTGCGTAAAGCAGTCAAACCAAAGCTGTTGGCTGTATTTATCGGGGTATGTATAGTAGGCATCGTACTGGTGGGTTATCTGTTCAATGCCATGCAATATTTGATTTTATAAGGAGGAAGCTTCTATGGGACTGTTTGGAAAAAAGAGAGCGGAACAAACGGGAGAGGAATCTGCCGCTATTAAGGTGCTGGGTTCTGGCTGCGCCAAATGCAACCAACTGGAGGAGTCGGTAAAAACAGCGCTGACCCAGTTGGGCCTGGAGCCGGAAGTGGGCCACATCAGAGACTTTTCCCGCATTGCAGAGTACGGTGTGATGACTACGCCGGCATTGGTGGTGGATGAAAAGGTGGTGTCCTCTGGACGTGTTCTCAAGCCTGAGGAAGCCGCTGCCCTGATCCGGAAGGCCAGGGGAATGGAGTAAACCAGGAGGCTGTTGCAGTATGGATGCAACAGCCTCCTTTTTGTCCTCCTGCACATCGGCGAAGGTTCTTCTTTCCTGCCGCCTCTGACAACAGAGCAGGATTCCGGCAATTTGTGAAGAAGTTAAAAAATTTTAGCCTAACCTCTATGCAAAAATGGAAAACTATATTAAAATAGAGACGCTTGATATTCCGAAAAAGGGGTTGAATCTATGAGTGAACCGCAATTCAAGCGGATCCTTCTGAAGGTAAGCGGCGAAGCGCTGGCTGGTGAGGCCAGCCGTGGCTTGGATTTTGATGTGATCGGCAATGTTTGCGACGTGATTAAAAAATGTGTGGCCGCAGGGGTCCAGGTTGGAATTGTAGTGGGCGGCGGCAACTTCTGGCGGGGCGTCAAGGACGGCGGCGACCGGATGGAGCGTACCCGGGCTGACCATATGGGTATGCTGGCTACCAGCATCAACGCCCTGGCTGTGGCTGATGTCCTGGAGCAGAAGGGTGTTGACGTGCGGGTGCAGACCGCAATCGAAATGCGCTCCATTGCCGAGCCATACATCCGCTCCAAAGCTATCCGGCATATGGAGAAGGGGAGAGTGGTCATCTTTGGCTGCGGCACCGGCAACCCGTTCTTCTCTACGGATACCGCCGCCGTTCTGCGGGCGGCAGAAATTGATGCCGACGCCATTCTGCTGGCCAAAAATATTGATGGCGTCTACTCCGCAGATCCCAAAAAAGATCCAAATGCCGTCAAGTATGATACCATCACCTACAATGACGTGCTGGCCCAGCACCTGGAGGCGATGGACAGTACCGCCACATCCCTGTCCATGGACAACAAAATTCCGGTGATTCTTTTCGCCCTGAAAGACCCCGAAAATATTCTGCGTGTTGTGATGGGAGAAAAGATCGGCACCATTGTCAAGGAGGAACGGTGAAATGAACGAGATCAACAAAGAGTTTGATGCAAAGATGAAGAAAACCATTGACGTGGTGATGAGCGATTTTGCCAGCGTCCGGGCCGGACGGGCCAACGCTGCCGTGCTGGATAAAATCACCGTGGACTACTACGGCGCCCCCACCCCGTTGAATCAGGTGGCCGCCATTTCTTCTCCCGATCCCCGTTCCCTGATGATCCAGCCCTGGGATGGTACGCTGCTCAAGGCCATTGAAAAGGCCATCCAGTGCTCCGACCTGGGCATCAATCCCCAAAACGACGGCCGTGTGATCCGTCTGGCGTTCCCACAGCTCACCGAGGAGCGCCGTAAGGAACTGTCCAAGCAGGTCAAGAAGTACGGAGAAAACGGAAAGGTTGCCATCCGCAATATCCGCCGGGATGCCATGGAGAAGTTCAAGGCGCTGGAAAAGAAGGCTGAGATCACCGAGGATGACCGGAAGGACTACGAAAAGGAGCTTCAGGAGCTTACCGACAAGCGCTGTAAGGAGATCGACGAGCTTACCGCCAAGAAGGAAGCGGAACTGATGGCGGTATAAGCCCACAGGCAATCAAATAAGAGCCCGGTGCGGGATACCTCAGGTGTCCCGCACTGGTATTGTATAGGCAGGTTTAGGCATGGGTATATTCAAACCAAGGAAGCGGCAGGTACAGGTCGACTTTGACCATCTGCCCCGCCATGTGGCAATCATCATGGATGGCAATGGCCGCTGGGCCAAACGGCGGGGACTGCCCCGCACAGCAGGCCATGCAGCCGGTGCGGAGACCTTCCGCAGCATTGCCACCTATTGTCAGACAATCGGACTGGAATACCTGACGGTATACGCCTTTTCCACAGAAAACTGGAAACGGCCTGCGGAAGAGGTGTCCTCCATCATCGGATTGCTGAAAAAATATCTGCTGGAGTCCATTGAAAAAATGGAACGGGACAAAATCCGGCTGCACTTTTTCGGGGATCTGGAAGCTCTGCCGCCGGAGCTGCGTCAGCTGACCGTCCGGACCGATGATATTTCCACCCGCTACGACGGGATGCAGGTCAATGTGTGCTTTAACTACGGGGGACGGGACGAAATTGTTCGTGCTGCCAAAACCTTTGCCGCCGACTGTCAGGCGGGAAAGCATCGCCCGGAAGAGCTGACCGAGGCGCTGCTTTCCGGTTATCTCTACTCTGCCGGTATCCCGGACCCCGATCTGGTCATCCGGCCCAGCGGCGAAGTGCGTATCTCCAACTTCCTGCTGTGGCAATCCGCCTATGCGGAATTTTACTATACGGATGTGTTATGGCCTGACTTTGATCAGGAAGAGCTGCACAAGGCGCTGGCGGCCTATCAGAGCCGTTCCCGCCGTTTTGGAGGTGTCTGAGGTGGGCAAACGAATTATGGTGGCTGTGATCTGCATCCCTTTGCTGGCTGCGGCCGTCTACCTGGTTTCCCCCGTCTACCCCGTAATTCTCTGCATTCTGGTCGCTGCACTGTCGATGGTAGCGGTTCATGAGGCGCTGTGGTCTACCGGCTTTCTCAAACATGCCAGGATCACCTGTTACTCCATTGTGATGGCCGGTCTGATTCCCTTCTGGGTATATTATGGCAGCTATGCCGTAGCTGCCCTGAGCGGCATCTTTGTGTATGTATTTCTGCTGTTCTGTGAGGCCATTGCCAGCCATAAGAAAATTACCCTGGAAAAACTGGGGGGCGCCTTTTTTCTTACCATAGTCATTCCTTCCTTCCTCTCCTCCATTCTGCGGATCCGCATGATGGAGCCATGGCAAGCCCTGATTGTACTGCCCTTTGAGGTACCCTTCATCAGCGATGCCTTTGCCCTGTTTGCCGGTATGGCCTTCGGCAGGCATAAGCTGGCCCCGGAGCTTTCCCCCAAAAAGACAGTAGAGGGCGCCATAGGCGGCTTTGTGGGAGCCATTGCAGCCACCGTTCTGTTCGGCGTCATCCTCCAGATGGGCTTTTCCCTGGAAATCAACTATTTCTATCTGGCTGTGTATGGCGCCCTGGGCAGCATTGTGTCTCAGATCGGAGATTTGTCCTTTTCTTATATCAAGCGGGAATATGGGATTAAGGATTTTGGCTATATCTTCCCCGGCCATGGCGGAGTGCTGGACCGCTTTGACAGCGTTTTGTTCTGCGCTCCTCTTCTGGAGCTGCTGATCCATTTCCTTCCCGCAATCGGAGGCTGAATATGAGTCGATGCATTTCTTTGCTGGGTTCTACCGGCTCCATTGGGCGGCAATCACTGGAGGTGATTGCCGCTTCTGACATGAAAGTAGCCGCCCTTACCGCCAACCGGGATGTGAACCGGATGGAGGAACAGTGCCGGCAGTTCCATCCCACTCTGGCGGTTATGATGGACCGGGAGGCTGCCGCTGACCTGCGGATACGGCTGGCAGATACCGCCACCCAGGTCGCAGAAGGTATGGAGGGGCTGATCGAAGCTGCCTCTCTGGAGGAGGCAGACACGGTGCTGACTGCCGTGGTGGGCATGGTAGGTTTGCGCCCCACCCTGGCAGCCATCCGTTGCGGTAAGCGGATTGCCCTGGCCAATAAAGAAACACTGGTGTGTGCCGGTGAGCTGGTGATGGAGGAGGCCCAACGGTATGGTGCCGAGATTGTACCGGTGGATTCGGAACACTCCGCCATCTTCCAATGCCTTCAGGGGTGCCGGGACAGGGGAGAGGTGCGCCGCCTGATTCTTACGGCATCCGGTGGACCGTTTTTTGGTTGGGAGAAAGCAGACATTGCCGCTGCTACCGTCGAGCAGGCTCTGCACCACCCCAACTGGTCTATGGGAGCAAAAATCACCATAGACTCCGCCACCTTGATGAATAAGGGACTGGAGTTCATTGAAGCCATGCGGCTCTACCGTATGCCGCCGGAGCAGATTTCCATTGTCATTCACCGGGAGAGCATCATTCATTCCCTGGTGGAATATTGTGATAATGCCATCCTGGCCCAGCTGGGTACCCCGGACATGCGGCTGCCCATCCAATATGCCCTGACCTGGCCGGACCGGACAGAAGGGGCGGCCACCCCTCTGGATCTGCTGCACTGTCCCCCCCTGACCTTCCGGCAGCCGGATTACGAGGCATTTCCCTGCCTGGGGCTGGCCCTGGAGGCCGCCCGCACCGGCGGTACTGCGACCGCCATTCTCAACGGCGCCAACGAAGCAGCCGTCGGGCTATTCCTGGCAGGCAACAGTTCCTTTGGGGAGATTGCCGACCGGGTTGCCCGGGCCTTGTCCCAGATTCCGGTGGCAGCACACCCTGGATTGGAGGATGTGCTGGCGGCAGACCAGCAGGCCAGAATCCTTGCAACCATGTAATATGAGGTGTCTATGAGCGTTTTATCCGTTGTTCTCATTATTATTTTCTTTGGTATGCTCATTGCGGTTCATGAATTCGGTCATTTCATTGCCGCAAAAGCCTTGGGTGTCAAGGTGAATGAGTTTGCCATTGGTATGGGCCCCAAGCTGCTTTCCAAAGAAAAAGGGGATACCCTGTACACCTGGCGGGCATTTCCCATTGGTGGCTTCTGCGCCATGGAGGGGGAAGGGGAGTCCTCCGACGACCCCCGGGCCTTCAGCAATAAGCCGGGATGGAAAAAGCTGATTATCCTGGCAGCAGGGGCCTTAATGAACTTTCTCACCGGGGTTGTCCTGATTCTGATCATTTTCTCTCTGGCAGGCAGTCCCGCCATGCCGGTTTTCACCGGCGTCATGGAAGGGGCCGAGGAAGTGCTGGACACCGGGCTGCAGCCCGGCGACCAGTTCTATACCATCGACGGGCATCGGATTTATTTTAAGACCGATGCATTCCTCTTTTTGGAGCGGGCCGGAGCAGATGTGGATGTAGTGGTGCTGCGGGATGGAGAACGGGTGGATCTGGGGAAGATTCATTTGCCCTACCGTCAACTGGTGGATGAAACAGGGCAGACCGTGGAGCGCCGTGGCATCTATGTAGGACAATTTCAGGAGAGCAACCTGTTCACCACCCTGCAAAATACCTGGTACCAGGCTGTGGACTATGTCCGCATGGTGTGGATGGGCCTGGGGGATCTCATTACCGGTGCGATGGGTTTACAGGAGCTGACCGGCCCTATTGGGATTGTGGCGGTTGCAGGGGATGTGGGTCAGGCAGGTGCAGAGGCGGCCGGTTTCTTTGGTGCGCTGATCAATCTGCTGGACTTTACCGCCCTGATTGCCATCAATCTGGCGGTTATGAATCTGCTGCCCATTCCCGCCCTGGATGGCGGGCAGATCCTCTTTGTCTTGGTAGGCTGGATCTATCACCTGTTTACCAAGAGGCGCATCAACGAACGCTACCTGAGCTATATCAATGCTGCCGGCTTTCTCTGTCTCATCGGCCTGATGATTATAGTGGCAGTCAATGATGTGGTAAAGCTGTTTTAGGGAGGAACCTATGACCAGACAGATTTTTGTGGGCGGCGTCCCGGTAGGAGGGGGCGCCCCCGTTACCATTCAGTCCATGACCAATACCCGCACCGACGACGTGCAGGCCACGGTGGCCCAGATTCTCCAGCTGGAGAAGGCCGGATGTCAGATCATCCGGGTGGCTGTACCCGACATGGCAGCCGCTCAGGCAGTGGGGGAGATCAGGCGCCAGATTCATATCCCTCTGGTGGTGGATATCCACTTTGACTATCGGCTGGCTCTTACCTGTGTGGAGGGGGGCTGCGATGCTGTGCGCATCAACCCCGGCAACATCGGGGGGAAGGACAGGGTAAAAGCGGTAGCCGAAGCCTGTAAAGCAAAAGGACTTCCCATTCGCATCGGCGTCAACGGCGGCTCTCTGGAAAAGCCTCTGCTGGCCAAGTATGGCGGAGTAACACCGGAGGCCCTGGTAGAATCCGCCTTCGGGCACATTGCTCTGCTGGAACAGTACAACTTCCATGACATCTGTATCTCCCTGAAATCCTCTTCGGTGGCAACCACCATGGCTGCCTATCGGCTGATGAGTGAGAAAAGTGATTATCCTTTACATCTTGGTGTAACCGAAACCGGCACCATCCGGATGGGTACCATCAAATCTGCCATTGGCATTGGGGGACTGCTGGCCTTGGGCATTGGAGACACTCTGCGTGTCTCGTTGTCCGCCCACCCGGTAGAAGAGATATATGCTGCCCGGGATATCCTGAAAGCCCTGGGCATGGTGGAACAGGAGCCAAATCTGATCTCCTGCCCCACCTGCGGCCGCACCCGGATTGACCTGATTGGCCTGGCCAATCAGGTGGAGGAGCGGCTGAAACAGGTCCACAAACCCATTACCGTGGCGGTGATGGGCTGTGTGGTCAACGGTCCCGGGGAGGCCTCTGCCGCCGATGTGGGCATTGCCGGCGGGGATGGGGAAGGATTGCTCTTCCGAAAAGGGGAGATTGTCAAAAAAGTACCGCAGGAGCAGCTGGTGGATCAGCTGTTTCACCTCATTGACCAACTGTAAGCAGGAGCGTTTTCTATGCCGCAAGCACAAAAGATCCCATTTTTAAAGCTGTTCTCCGCCTGGCGGCCCGGTCCGGAGCTGGCCGCTTTGGTGGAGGGCTATCTTGTAACCCAGGCGGTTATTGACAAGCAGGTCCGCTCCATCCAGGCCCAGGTCGAGTGTGCCGCCCTTCCATCTGAAGCGGTCCGCCTTCAGATGGAACAGAGTCTGGCCCTGACCTACCGGGTGGAGCGGGTCGTGCTGTCCCTGTCTGCTCCGGAAGGGAAGCCGGCGCTTGCTGCGGAAGAGGCTCCCCAGGGGTCTGCCTCTTCTGAGCATACTCAGGAGGATTCCACCGCAGCCTTCCGCCGGACCGAAGAACTCCGCCGTAAAGCGCTGGAAGCGCTGCAAACCGTTCGGCCATCTGAGAAGAAGAGAAGCAAAGAGCAGAAAGGAAAACTCCTTTACGGACGCCATGAAATCAAAAAGGAGTCCATCCCCATGGGTACCCTGGATCTGGACATGGGTACGGTGGTTGTGGAGGGGGATGTCTTTGCCATAGACCACCGGGAGCTGAAAAAGCGTGGGGCCTGGGTGGTCTGTTTTGATGTCACCGACTATACCGGTTCCGTTCGGGTCAGCAAATTTTTTCCCGGCGAAGAGGGAATGCCTCTGGTAAATGGTGTAAAAAAAGGCCAGCGGCTGATGATTCAGGGCAAGCTGAACATCGACCGCTTTACCGGGGATATGGTACTGGAGCCTTACGCCGTCATGGAAGGGAAAAAGACCATGCGGATGGATGACGCGCCAGAGAAACGAGTGGAGCTTCACCTCCATACCACCCTCTCCTCCATGGATGCCCTCACACAGGTCGGTCCCAAGCAGGGTCCAGACCGGAATGTGGTGAAGCGGGCAGAGGCCTGGGGACACCGGGCCATTGCCATTACCGACCATGGGGTGGCCCAGGCATTTCCCGAGGCCTGGCATTCCGCCAAGCAAATCAAGCTGCTCTACGGTGTGGAAGCCTACTACATCAACGATGTGGACGACCGGGTGGTGGTTCATGGTGATAAGGAACAAGACTTTACACAAGATATTGTCTGTTTTGACATTGAAACCACCGGTCTGGACAAACGGCACGATGCCATTACCGAAATCGGTGCGGTGGTGCTGCGCAACGGGGAAGTGGTGGAGCAGTTTTCTACCTTTGCCGATCCAGGCCGCCCTCTGAGCCGTGAAATTACCCAGCTTACCGGCATTACCGATCAGATGCTCAAGGGCGCACCCTCCCAGGCCCAGGCGGTCAACGCCTTTCTGGACTTTGTAGGGGACAGACCTCTGGCGGCGCATAACGCCGAGTTTGACCTGGGTTTTATCGCCGCCGCCTGTGCCAGGATGGGCCGCCCCTTTGAGAATACCACTCTGGACAGCCTGATTCTGGCCCAGAACCTTCTGCCCCAGCTGGGCAAATACAAACTGGATATCGTGGCCAATCACTTAAACCTGCCCGCCTTCAACCATCACCGGGCCTATGATGACGCCGCCACAGTCGGGTATATGCTGATCCCCTTTTTCCAGATGCTGCAGGACAGAGGGATTCACACCCTCCAACAAATCAACCCTGCCATGACTAAGCTGCGCACCGGCGGCAAGGCACGGCGGCAGCCCAAGCATCTGATTGTGCTGGCCAAAAATCAGCTGGGTCTGCGCAACCTCTACCAGCTGATCTCCCATGCCCACCTGGAGCACTTCAAACGCTATCCCATTATGCCCAAGAGTCTGATCAACCGGCACCGGGAGGGACTGATCATTGGCTCGGCCTGTGAAGCAGGGGAACTCTTTGACGCTGTTGTAAAGCGGAAAGACTTTGCAGAACTGAAGCGAATAGCCTCCTGGTATGACTTTCTGGAGATTCAGCCCCTGTGCAACAACGCCTTTATGCTGCGGAAGGGGATTGTCAAAAGCCAGGAGGAGCTGCGAGAGTTCAACCGTACCATCGTAGCCCTGGGCAAAGCGCTGGACAAACCAGTATGTGCCACCGGAGACGTCCACTTTCTGGACCCAGAGGACGAGATTTACCGCCATGTGCTGCTGGCTTCCAAAGGATTTGACGATGCCGATTCCCCGCTGCCCATCTACTTTAAAACCACCGGCGAGATGCTGGAGGAATTTTCCTATCTGGGAGAGGAAGAGGCCTATAACGTCGTGGTGCGCAATACCAACCTGGTGGCCGACTGGTGCGAAGATGTGGTACCCCTGCCCAAAGGGCTGTTTGCCCCCAAAATTGAACATTCCGCAGAGGATTTGAGCCGTCTGGTATGGGAGAAAGCAAAAGACCTTTACGGTGAGGAGGTGCCAAAGCTGGTATCCGACCGCATCAATGCGGAACTGGGCGACATTCTCATGCGCCATTATGACGTCATCTATATGTCCGCCCAGAAGCTGGTGCAGGACTCTCTGGATCACGGCTACCTGGTAGGCTCCCGGGGGTCGGTTGGCTCCTCTCTGGTGGCCTTTATGTCAGGCATCACCGAGGTCAACTCTCTGCCGCCCCACTACCGCTGTCCCAAGTGCAAGCACTCTGACTTTGAAAGCGCCAAAGAACTGGGGGCAGGCTGTGGCGCAGATATGCCGGATGCCCTCTGCCCTGTGTGCGGTACGCCTTATGCCAAAGACGGCTTTAACATTCCCTTTGAAACCTTCCTTGGGTTTGGCGGTGATAAAGTACCCGATATTGACCTGAATTTTTCCGGGGAATACCAGGCCAATGCCCACCGCTATACCTTTGAGCTGTTTGGTCAGACCCATGTATTCCGGGCCGGCACCATTGGCACTGTTGCGGAAAAAACCGCCTATGGCTATGTCAAAAAATATCTGGATGAACGGGGGGTTCATACCTCCAGGGCAGAGGAAAACCGGCTCACCGCCGGCTGTACCGGGGTAAAGCGCACCACAGGGCAGCATCCCGGCGGCATGGTGGTCATTCCACAGAACCGGGAGATTTACGATTTCTGCCCGGTACAGCACCCGGCAGATGATCCCGACACCGATATCATTACCACCCACTTTGAATACCACTCCATGGAGTCCAACCTGCTGAAGCTGGATATGCTGGGCCACGATGATCCTACCATGATCCGTATGCTGGAAGATCTGACCGGCGTCAATGCCCGGACCGACATCCCTCTGGATGATCCGGGTACCATGAGTATTTTTACCTCCTCTGAAGCCCTTGGTTTTCTCAATGACCCCATCCTTGGCCCCACCGGAGCAGTGGCTATTCCTGAATTTGGAACCTCCTTTGTCCGTGGTATGCTGGAGGACACCAGCCCCACCCAATTTGACATTCTGGTACGTCTGTCCGGTTTCTCCCATGGCACCGACGTGTGGCTGGGCAATGCCCGGGATCTGATTGTAGATCAGGGCATCCCCGTAGGACAGGCAATTGGCTGCCGGGATGATATCATGCTGTTTCTCATCTCCTGCGGCATGCCGGAAAAACGCTCCTTTAAAATTATGGAGTCGGTGCGAAAAGGGAAGGGGCTGCCCGACGGCGCCGAAGAGGAAATGAAGGCGGCCGGCGTGCCGGAATGGTACATTGGCTCCTGCAAGAAAATCAAATATCTCTTCCCCAAGGCCCACGCCGTAGCCTACGTCATGATGGCCTTCCGCATTGCCTGGTTCAAGGTACACCGCCCTCTGGCCTTTTATGCCGCCTACTTTTCCGTCCGGGCCAAGGCCTTTGACGCCACCTGCATGTGCCAGGGGATGGCGGTATGTAAAACCAAAATGCAGGAGATCCGCAGCAAGGAAAACCCCTCCGCTGTTGAAAAAGACATGCTGGTTACACTGGAAGTAGTATATGAGTTCTACCTGAGAGGTTTTACATTTGAGCATGTGGACCTCTACCGCTCCCATGCCGTCAACTTCCTGATGGATGAGGGCAGCGGTACGCTATTGCCGCCCTTTGCCTCCATTCCCGGCCTGGGAGAAACTGCGGCCTATTCCATCCTGGAACAGCGGCAGGGCAAGCAGTTTATCTCCGTGGAGGAGTTTTCTGCCGCCTGTCCCAAGGTGTCCAAGACCCACATTGAGCAGCTGAAAGCAGCGGGCGCTTTGGATGGTATGCCGGATACCAGCCAGATCACCCTGTTTGACGGCTTTTGACCATAAAACTGGCCTGCTGCACGGCTGCAGCAGGCCAGTTTTACCAGTTGCTATTGTGACTGCCAAAAAATTCAGCTATAATAAGGGCGGAAACAACCGCCGGTTTGCGGACATGACCTGTGGATTTTTCCAAACAATGCTTGACAAACCAGCAGATATCCATTATATTAACGTGGTAGCGTGCTAAAGTATAAGGAGTGCCACCATGAAATTTAACATCAATACCCCGGAGGGAACCCGGGACCGTCTCTTTGCCGAGTGCCAGGAGCGCCGTCAGGTACAGGCCAGGCTGACCCGGCTGTTCCGTCAACGGGGATTTCTGGAGGTATCCACACCGGATACCGAATTTTACGATCTCTTTGCCCGATCAGGCAGCGCAATCTCCCAGGAACAGATGATCAAGGTGGGAGATCCCAGCGGCAAGTTCTGTGTCATGCGGCCCGATTCCACCACCCCCATTGCCCGGGTGGCTGCCACCAAATTAAAAGCAGTTGCGCTCCCACAGCGGCTCTACTATGACCAGACTGTGTATCGTGCCAATCCTGCCCACAACGGTAGCAGCCGGGAAATTCCCCAGTGCGGCGTGGAACTCATTGGCGCCAAAGGGAAAAAGGCCGATCTGGAAATCATCGCCACCGCCATTGATGCACTGCGGTGCTGCGGCGCCCCCAAGTTCCATGTGGAGCTGGGCCACGCCGGATTTTTCCGGGAGCTGGCCGGCCGGCTGGAGCTGGCCGATGATGGGGCTGAGGAGATGCGTGCTCTGATTGAGGGTAAGAACTTTGCCGCCCTGGTGGATTTTCTTACGCCTTACCAGGGCCATCCCGCCTGCGCCGCTCTGGCACAGCTGAGCCGTCTGTTCGGCGGGGTGGAAGTACTGGCCCAGGCAGAGCGTCTGGCAGGGCAAACTCCCGCCGTGGATTACCTTTCCAGCCTCTATGACGAGCTGTCTGCCGCCGGATATGGCCAGTACATCCGCTTTGACCTGGGCATGGTACACCAAATTGACTACTATACCGGCGTGGTGTTCCGGGGCTATGTGGAGGGGGCGGGAGACGCCGTCCTGTCCGGCGGCCGGTATGATAACCTGGTGGGGGTCTTTGGCCGGGAGGCCCAGGCCACCGGCTTTGCGGTGGATGTGGATGCCGTGGCCCGTACCTTACCGCAGCTTGTGCCGCCGGTGCTGCGCACCGTGGTTCATTACGAGCCGGGTTATCTGGCGCAGGCTCTGGAGGCGGTGGACAGCTGCCCCGCCGGTACCTGTGAACTGTCCCCCTGCCGCACCCTGGAGTCCAGCCTGAATCTGGCCCGGGATAAGGGTGTGGAGCGGGTGCTGGTCTTTGACAAAGACGGAGAAAGGACGGTGACAGTATGAGCGAACGGCTGAAAATTGCCATCACCAAGGGGCGGCTGCTGGATCAGAGCGTGGAGCTTTTTGAGGCGGCAGGATTGGACTGTACCCCCATCCGCAACCCCGGGCGCCGGTTGGTTCACTGTCTGCCCAACTATCCTCTGGATGCGGTGCTGGCCAAGGCCCCCGATGTGATTACCTATGTGGAACACGGGGTATGCGACCTGGGTATTGTAGGAAAGGACACCATCCTGGAAAAGGGAGGCTCCTTTTATGAGGTGCTGGACCTGGGCTTTGGCAAGTGCCGGTTTGCCCTGGCAGTCAAGGAGGGCAGTGATTTCTATGGTACCTATAAGACCCGTCGGGTTGCCTCGAAATACCCTGAAGTCACCCGTTCCTTCTTTGAAAAAAAGGGGATGGATGTGGATATCATCAAAATTGAGGGAAGCGTAGAGCTGGCCCCCATCCTCAACCTGGCAGACGCCATTGTTGACATTGTGGAGACGGGGGCAACCCTGAAGGCCAACGGTCTGGTCCCTATTGAGGAGGTGGCGCCGGTGTCCGCCCGGTTGATTGTCAATACTGCCAGCATGAAGCTATATAAGGATGAAATCGCAGACTTGATTGCCCGCTGTGAGGGAGAACTGGAGAAGCGTACATGATTCAGATTGTAAAAGCAGATGGCGCTGCCGAACAGGCAGTCATGGAGGCCATGCGGGCCAGAGCGGCCCAGGCCAATCAGGCCATTGATACCGCCGTAGTGGAAATTCTGAACCGGGTCAGAGCAGAGGGCTTTGAAGCAGTCAGGGACTATTCTCTGCGCTTTGACGGAGCAGAACCCCGGGAGATTGCGCCGCAAGAGCTGGAAGAGGCCTATCGCCGCTGTCCTCCCCAGTTAATTGCAGCATTGGAGCGGGCAGCATCCAATATCCGGGATTATAATGAAAAGCTGCTCATCCGCACCCAGGAATGGCGCTCCCCAGACGGAGGCGTGGTTGGCCGGGTGGTACGGGGGCTTACCCGGGTGGGGATCTATGTGCCAGGCGGAACGGCAGCCTACCCCAGCAGCGTGCTGATGAACGCTGTCCCCGCCAAGGTGGCAGGGGTGGAGGAGATCATTATGGTGACTCCGCCCACCGAAAATCTGAACGACGCCGTACTGGCCGCTGCCAAAATTGCCGGGGTAGACCGGGTCATTGCCGTAGGCGGCGCCCAGGCGGTTGCCGCTCTCACATATGGGGCAGGCTTCATTCCCCGGGTGGATAAGCTGGTTGGCCCGGGCAACGCCTATGTGGCCGCCGCCAAGCGGATGGCCTACGGTAAGCTGGACATTGACATGGTGGCCGGTCCCTCTGAGGTGTTGGTAATTGCCGACGGTAAGGCCAATCCCAAATTTGTGGCCGCCGATCTGCTGAGCCAGGCGGAGCACGACAAACTGGCCTCCGCTGTGCTGCTGACCGATTCCATGGAGCTGGCCCAGGCGGTTGACCGGGAGATTGTCCGCCAGACCGGCTATCTCAGCCGCTCGGAAATTATGGAGTGCTCCCTGCGGGATTTTGGCTGTGCCATTGTGTGCGACACCCTCCACCACTGCGCAGCCTTGGCCGACGAAATTGCCCCTGAACACCTGGAAATTGTCACCGAAGATCCTAGGGCATTGCTGCCTCAGATCAAAAATGCCGGGGCTGTCTTTCTGGGGGCCTGGTCCCCCGAGCCTTTGGGGGACTACCTGGCAGGACCGGACCATGTGCTGCCCACCAGCGGCACAGCCCGCTTTTTCTCCCCGCTCAGTGTGGACAGCTTCCTGAAAACCATGAGTATCATCCAGTATGACCAGGCCAGTCTGGCTCCTGTTCAGGAACAGATTGTGGCTTTGGCTGAGGCAGAGCACCTCACCGCCCACGCAAATTCCATCCGGGTGCGGTTTGAACCGTAGGGGCTTGGCCCTTTGAACCCTCTCTGCAAAGGAGAATGACCATGAGAACAGCCCAACTGACCCGCACCACCAAGGAAACCGACATCAGCCTGACGCTCTCTCTGGAGGGAGGGCCGGTAAACATTTCCACCGGAATCGGGTTCTTTGACCATATGCTCACCGCCTTTGCCTTTTATGGGGGCCTTGGCCTGGAGTTGTCCGTCAAAGGCGATCTGGAGGTAGACGGCCATCACTCAGTAGAAGACGTGGGCATTGTACTGGGGGAGGCGATGAAGCAGGCGCTGGGGGACCGGAAGGGCATCCGCCGGTATGCCTCTGCCTTTATTCCCATGGATGAAGCCCTGTGCTTTACTGCACTGGACTTTTCCAACCGGCCTTTCCTGGTCTTTGACGCACCCATGCCCCAGCCGATGATCGGCGGCTACGATGCCTGTCTGACCGAAGAGTTTATGCGGGCCTTTGCCGTACATAGCGGTTTGACCTTGCATATGAAGTGTCACTATGGAAGGAATGCCCACCATATTACCGAGGCCCTGTTCAAGTCTCTGGGGGTTGCGGTGAAAGAGGCAGTGGCAGTTACCGGAACCGGCGTGACCTCCACCAAGGGGGTGCTCTGATGGGATATACTGCCATTGTGGACTATGGCGTAGGCAATCTGAAGAGTGTCACCAACGCCATGGACTATCTGGGCCTGAACACCTGCATTACCAGGGACCCTAGGGAACTGGAGCGGGCCGATTCCATCCTGCTCCCCGGCGTAGGAGCCTTTCCCGATGCGGCGGATCAGCTGCGGGCCACCGGTCTGGAGCAGATCCTGGTGGCGCAGAGTGAGAAAAAACCCATGCTGGGCATCTGCCTGGGCATGCAGCTGCTCTTTGACCGGGGAGAAGAGGGGAGAGACTGTAAAGGGCTTTCCCTTGTTGGCGGTCATGTCAGCAGGATTGATACCAGCCTGAAGCTGCCCCACATCGGCTGGAACAGCCTGACCTTTCCCAACCCGTCCCCGCTCTTTGCCGGTGTAGACACAGGGAGCTATGTCTACTTTGTCCACTCCTTTTGCGGGGTGGCATCAGATCCCTCCACAATCATTGCAGCCACCGACTATGGCGCCCCCGTGGTAGCGGCGGTACAGAAAGGCAATGTATTTGGCTGCCAGTTCCACCCGGAAAAGAGCGGCGAGGTGGGCTTGCAAATTTTACGAAATTTCGGAGGGTTGAACTCATGATCCTGTTTCCAGCCATTGACTTGAAGGATGGCAAAGCGGTACGGCTTTACAAAGGAGATTTTGCAACGGCCCACCAGGTGGCCGACAGCCCTCTGGCTACCGCCCGAACCTTTTATGAGGCTGGCGCCCGGCATATCCATATGGTGGACCTGGACGGCGCCCGCAGCGGTGTGCGGCAAAATGGGTCCATTGTACAGGCTGTGGCAGAGGAATCCGGCCTGAAGGTGGAACTGGGAGGCGGTATTCGCTCCATGAAGGATGTGGAAGCCGCCTTTGCCCTTGGGGTATGGCGGTGTGTCATCGGCTCCGCTGCTGTCAGTCACCCGGCATTTGTCAAAGAAGCCGTATCCCAATATGGCGAGCGTATCGCTGTGGGCATTGACGCCATGGACGGCATTGTGAAAACCGCAGGGTGGGAGCAGTCCTCCGGCCTTCCATATCTGGACTTTGCCCGCTCTATGGAGGATCTTGGTGTAAAGGTTATTATCTTTACGGATATTGCCACCGATGGGATGCTGTCCGGCCCTTCCTTTGACCGGCTGGCAGAGCTGCAAAGGGCGGTCAGCTGCCGCATTGTAGCCTCCGGCGGAGTGTCCGCCAACAGGGATCTGGAGCAGCTCCATGCGATGGGGCTGTATGGCGCCATCATCGGGAAGGCCTATTATGCCGGAACCGTAGATTTGGCTCAGGCAGTGAAGGAGGCGGGGGATCAATGCTAGCCAAACGAATCATTCCCTGCCTGGACGTGCGGGACGGCCGGGTGGTGAAGGGGGTCAACTTTGTCAACATCCGGGACGCCGGCGATCCGGTGGAACTGGCCAAATACTACTCTAACCAGGGGGCTGACGAGATTGTTTTTCTGGATATTACGGCCACCAGCGATGCCCGGGACACCGTAGCCGATGTGGTGGAGCGTACCGCCGCCCAGGTCTTTGTCCCCCTGACGGTGGGAGGCGGTATCCGTACGCTGGAGGACTTTCAGCGGCTGCTGCGGGCAGGAGCGGACAAGATTTCGGTCAACTCTGCCGCTGTGGCTCGCCCTCAGCTCATTTCCGAAGCGGCTCAGCGGTTTGGTTCCCAGTGTGTCGTACTGGCGGTGGACGCCCGTTCCCGTGGAGACGGTACCTGGGAAGTGGTGGTGGCAGGGGGACGCAAGCCCACTGGTCTTGACCTGATTGCATGGGTGAAGCAGGGGGAAGCTTTGGGCGCCGGTGAAATTCTCCTTACCTCCATGGATGCCGACGGTACCAAGGCGGGTTTCGACCTGGAGATGACCAAGGCAGTGACCCAGGCTGTCTCCATCCCGGTGATTGCCTCTGGAGGATGCGGCTCTCTGTCACACTTTGCAGAAGTGTTCCATACAACCAACTGCGATGCTGCTCTGGCGGCGTCCCTGTTCCACTTCGGGGAACTGACCGTCCCACAGGTCAAGGAATATTTAAAGGAAGTATCCATTCCGGTGCGTTGACAGAACAGGAGGGACACGGAAATGTTGGAAGATCTGATGGATGCTGTCTCCGGCCTGTTGAGTGGGGCAAAGGCCGACACCTTGGCCGGCGCCATTTCCAAAACACCCCTGTCAAAGCAAAAACATCAGCGGAAAACCAACCGCCCTGTACCAAAGACGGTATCCCAGACGCCCAAACTGACTGCCCGCCGGGACCGGCGGGGCGGAGAAGATCCCTGGGACTGGAAAGAAGAAAAGCCGCCCTGGGAATATTGAGGTGAGTATCGCATGGATCTGCACATGCTGTTTCAAAAGTCCGACCTGATTCCGGTTGTCATTCAAGATGAAGAGACGATGGAGGTCCTCATGGTTGGCTTTACCAACCGGGAAGCGGTAGAGCTGACCTTACAGACCAAAACCGCCTGGTTCTGGTCCCGCAGCCGCCAAACGCTGTGGAACAAGGGGGAGAGTTCCGGCCATTTCCTCCATGTCAAAAAGGTAGTAACCGACTGTGACACCGATACCCTGCTCTATCTGTGCCGGCCGGTTGGCCCTACCTGCCATACCGGAGCCAAAAGCTGCTTTTTCAATACGATTTGGGAGGAAGAGACATGAGCGACACTGTACTGCAGGAGCTGTATCAGGTGGTGTTGAGCCGGAAGAGCCACCCACAGGAGGGTTCTTACACCTGCTATCTTTTTGAGAAGGGCCTGGACAAGATTTTAAAAAAGGTGGGGGAAGAGTGCGCTGAAACCATCATCGCCGCCAAAAACAACAAGCAGGAGGAGACGGTTGGGGAGATCTCCGATCTGATCTACCACCTGATGGTACTGATGGCTGCCCAGGAAATTCCCCTGGAAGCGGTTTTGGAGGAGCTGGAACGCCGCAGCCACAAGATTGGCAATCTGAAACAAATGAAAACCGTGGATCATGAAACCTGAGCACCGGGACCTGCTGTCAGCTGACAGCAGGTCCTGGTGCGTTGATGGTTATGCCTGCGCCAGAGTCACGAATATCGTGTACAGCCGGGCAGCTAAATTCCAGGTGGATTGATCCAGGATGCCGGTTTCCGGACGGTTGGCAATCCGCTGGAGCCAGCGGATATTCCGGGCAGTGACTGGATCATTGACGCCGGTCACTGCCCCCTCTTCCACCTCCTCCAGCACCTGAGCCAAGGCCCGGAACATGGATTGCAGGACATTGATATGGACACTGGAGCTGCCGGGTGCCACAGTTATTCCGCCGGCCGGAAACCCACCGGCACTCCAGGTACCGGCAGCCACCCCAAGGCGATACAGGTTGGCAATGGCATCCCAGGTGCTCTGATTGACCCTGCCCGTAACCGGTGGATGAAATTCCCGTTGGAAGAGCATAACCGCTTCCAGGGTGCGCTCCCCAAAAATGCCGTCCGGAGTCAGGCGTGGGAGAAAATCATAGGCAAAGGATAAGGCACGCAGCATGGTCTGAAGGCTGCGGACAGGCTGACCAATCAGCCGGATCTGTTGGGTTGTGTACATAACAGTCCTCCTATCAATCGGCAGAACCCAGCGTGAGGGTCCGGCCGGGAAATTGTGTCAGGCCGGTGGCCTGGCTGTCCGGGATGTCAGGACGGAAAGCAGGAGGGATGACATTTGTATCGTTTTCTACGGTATCAACAATGCCTGCATAGAGCTGATACAGGGCCTGCCAGGTAGCGGGACCCATAATGCCGTCCTGCGGCAGACCACTCATGCGTTGGAGGGCGATCACCGCATTTTTGGTGGCAGGACCATAAATACCGTCAATGGCCAGACGGGGAATGTTGGTGTAAAACTCCGATACCACCGAGATGACATACTGGATGGTGCGGACGGAATCACCACGTGCTCCCTCTGCCAGTACGCTGGGTAAGGGCTGGGACCCGCTGCCCGGATAGTACGTCTGTCCCTGGCTGATGAGTTCCGCCAGATCCAGTACCCCCACATAGAGGAATACCATCTTGTACCATGTGGCATTCCCCACAACGCCATCCGGCGTCAGATCAAAAATTTGCTGAAATATCTGCACCGCATTTTCGGTGGCAGGGCCATAAATGCCGTCCACCGGATAGACCTTGGGTATGGCAGGATAGTCCTGGGAGATGCGGTTCAGCATGACCTGGATGCGCTGTACCGCCTCTCCCCGTGAACCACGACGCAGCGGTGCGCCCGGATAGGAATACCGAATGCCGGTAACAGGGGCATTGGTCACAAGTTCAATGTTATCTCCGTAATAAGAGCGCAGAATGGACATATAGTCGGCCCCCTCTTCTGCCAGGGCCTGGCTGCCCCACTGGGAAAGCCCGTCACAGGTAACGGTGGTGCCGTTGCAGAATTTTGCCGCCAGCGGCTCTACAAAGCCGATGCGCCGTATGTAGGTATTGAACATGTCGTCTACCAGCTGGCTGATGTTCTCAAAAATATTGCGGCCTTTGATGAACTTTTGGTCATATGCGGTACTGGAGGTAATGTTAAAGGGATAGCCCCGGCTGGGATAAAATTCAGTGTATACCCGGTTGAGCGCAAAGGAGATGATGGCCAGGATATTCGCCCGCAGGGCCGCAGGCTTCCAGGTGGGATAGATTTCACTGGAGGCCACATTTTTTACATAGTCAGGAAAGGACACCGTTACATTTTCCGCATTGGCACTGGGTGCGCCAAGGTGGACGGTGATATATTGAGGGACATAAGGTGTGATAGGCAGTGATTCCGGCATAAAAACCCTCCTTTACAGATTTTGGGGCGGGATTATCACCGGCGCTTCCGGCAGGGAATTGTCCTCCTGCTCTCCCAGGGGAACCAACGGAAGAATCTGCAAGGTCTGCGTGCCGGGGAAAATCTGTACATTCTCTACCAACTGCAGCTCATAGCCCGGGGCTTCCGCCCAGATGTCACAGACCGCAAATGGGGTGACATTCCCCGGGACTTCACTGGCAGCAAGATCTGGAGTAGATACTTGAACAGGTGCCGTACGGCCATTCTCATCGGTGATGCGTACCGCCAGCAGGGTATGCCGCCCGTCATGGGTGCTTTGCTGGGTAAAGGCCACAGTGGCCCCTGCCACCGGCAGCTGGGCGTTGGAGGTAAATACACGGGTCAGAATTGTTCCATAGGAAGCCAAATTGCATTCCTCCTTTTCTGTTTAGTCTATGCACTGCACCGCAGGATCGTACCCACAGAAATGGCGCCAGCCGTTGACATATGATGTGGATTCGAGTAAACTAGTGAGCAGCAAAAATATGATTCCCTCTGGAACGGGCGTGATGAGAGATGAGAAAGCAAAAGGTATCCAGTGCGGTTATCCGGCGTCTGCCACGCTATTACCGCCATCTGACCGATTTGCATCTGGTTGGTGTGGAACGCATTTCCTCCAGTGCATTGGGCAAATCCATGGGGCTGACTGCCTCCCAGATCCGGCAGGATCTGTCCTGCTTTGGAGAATTTGGTCAGCAGGGTTATGGATATAATGTGGAAAAGCTGCGGGGAGAAATTGCAGAAATTCTTGGCATGAACCGGGGCCATACCGCTGTTATTCTGGGTGCAGGTAATCTGGGCCGGGCCCTCATGGAAAATTTCCACTTCGATCGCTCCGGCGTGGTATTGGCGGCTGCTTTTGATGTATCTCCTGATGTGGTTGGACAGGAGCGCTCTGGCATTCCTGTCTACCATGTAGATAAACTGGAGGAGTATTTGGCCGCACACCCAACCAGCATCGGCGTGCTGACGGTGCCACGCAGTGTGGCCAACCCCATCGCCGGACGGTTGGTCCGGGCTGGTGTGCGTGGTATCTGGAATTTTACCAATACAGAGCTGAGTCTGAATGTGCCGGGTGTTATCGTGGAAAATGTCCACTTCGCCGACAGCCTGTTGGCACTCAGCTATATGATCTCGGAGGAAACATGAAAAAAACAGCCGTACTCCTGTTGACTGGCGCCCTTTTGACGGGGGCTGTGGCGGGATTGGCCGCAGGAGATGAGTCTGTCATCTCAAAAGCCTACCTCACCGGTACCTTTACCCAGCAGGTCCTGAAGCAAACGCAGAAGCGGGTGGAAGATCTGACGCAGCCTGTCTATCAGACGGTACTGACCCAGCTGGAACAGCAGCACCAGACTGTTTTGGGCCAGACAACCGCACAAGGGGGCGGCGGCTTTGCCGACCAACGCTATAAAAAGGGAGACAAGCTTCTGGTCAGTACCGGTGCGGGGGCTATGCTGCTGGCAGGGAGCGTCCAGTGTAGCTATACCGGCACCGCCGTGATTGACACCGCAACCGGGCAAACCCTCCCCGCCGGACAGAATTTGACGGCCTACCATCGGGTGTTGGCAGGGGAGAATACCACAATGGAGCTGACCATCCTCTCAGACACCGCCGTAGTCTCTTTGGAAGGCCCATATACCACAACCCTCAGCAGCGCTGTGGACTACAATGCCATGGCAGACTGTCTTCATGAGATGGGACTGTTCCAGGGAACGGATATCGCATATGGCTCCGGCTATCATCTGGAACGGCAGCCCACCCGGCTGGAGGCCCTGGTCATGTTCATCCGTCTATTGGGGGAGGAGCAGGCTGCGCTGCAAAGTACGGCGCCCAATCCCTTTTTGGATACACCGGAGTGGGCAGACCGCTATGTTGCCTATGCTTATCAGCAGGGATATACCAAGGGTACCGGAGGCACCCCTGCTGCCGGCCTGTATTTCTCTCCCAATACCAAAATCCAGGCCAGAAACTATATGACCTTTCTTCTCCGGGCGCTTGGCTACTCTGACAGCGGGGATGCACCTGACTTTTCCTGGGAAACTGCGGTGACAGACAGTGTGTCCATTGGCGTGCTCCGCCCCAGCGAACAGGCGTTGATGGAACAGGGAACCTTCTACCGGGCACAGCTGGTCTATCTGTCCTGCTGTGGATTGGGGGCCGACCGCAAGGATGGCAGCAGCCAGCTCAGCTATACGGCATTTCACAGCGGAGGAGATTATCAAAAAATGGAAGTTTCTCTGGCAAAGGCCACCATCCTGCGGGTACAGTGACAAAAGAAAACAGACAACCCTATGGCAGCTGCCATAGGGTTGTCTGTTTTTCAGGCACGGCCTCCGTCCAGCATCCGCTTCAGATACTGCCCGGTATAGGAAGCGGCACACTGTGCCACCTCCTCCGGCGTGCCGGTAGCCACAATGGTACCGCCGCCGCTGCCGCCCTCTGGTCCCAGATCAATGATATAGTCCGCAGTTTTGATCACGTCCAGGTTATGCTCAATGACCACTACGGTATTTCCCACCTCCACCAGCTTTTGCAGCACCTCAATCAGCTTGTGGACATCCGCTGTGTGGAGTCCGGTGGTAGGCTCATCCAAAATATAGATGGTTTTTCCGGTGGAACGCTTGGCCAGTTCTGTTGCCAGCTTGACTCGCTGGGCCTCGCCGCCGGACAGTTCCGTTGAGGGCTGTCCCAGTTTCACATAACTCAATCCCACCTCATAAAGCGTTTGGAGTTTATGATACAGCCTGGGCAGATTTTCAAAGAAGGGAAGGGCTTCTTCCACCGTCATGTCCAGCACATCATAGATATTCTTGCCCTTGTAGCGTACTTCTAAAGTTTCCCGATTGTACCGCTTCCCCTTACATACTTCACAAGGGACATAGATATCAGGCAAAAAGTGCATCTCAATCTTGAGCAGGCCATCCCCCTGACAGGCTTCGCACCGTCCGCCACGCACATTGAAGGAAAACCGGCCAGGGCCATACCCTCTGGCTTTGGCGTCCGGGGTGGAGGCAAACAGCTCCCGGATGTCGTTGAACAGCCCGGTATAGGTGGCTGGGTTGGAGCGGGGGGTGCGGCCAATGGGGGACTGGTCAATATCAATGACCTTGTCCAGATAGTCCTCCCCCTCCAGGGCGTCGTGCTGACCTGCCCGGGTTTTTGCCCGATTCAGGTCGGAAGCCAGCCGTTTATAGAGAATTTCGTTGACCAGGGATGACTTTCCGCTGCCCGATACACCGGTCACACAGGTGAAGGTACCCAAAGGAATGGATACATCCACATGTTGCAGATTGTTCTCCGCAGCCCCACGAATGGTGAGGAAATGACCGTTGCCTGTGCGCCGCTGAGTGGGAATGGGGATATGCTTCCGGCCGGACAGATAATCTCCGGTGGCAGAACCGGGTGTGTTCATAACCTCCTCTGCTGTGCCGCAGGCTACCCCCTGTCCGCCGTGGACTCCCGCCCCAGGGCCGATGTCCACAATATAGTCCGCTTGCCGCATGGTATCCTCGTCATGCTCCACAACCAGCAGGGTGTTGCCCAAATCCCGCAGACGCTTCAGCGTATCCAGCAGCTTGTCATTGTCCCGCTGGTGGAGGCCGATGGAAGGCTCATCCAGGATATAGAGCACCCCCATCAGCGAAGAGCCAATCTGCGTGGCCAGCCGGATGCGCTGGCTTTCACCGCCGGACAGGGTGGCCGCCGCCCGGCTCAGGGTGAGATATTGCAGGCCAACGCTTTGAAGAAAGCCCAAGCGGCTCTTGATCTCCTTTAAAATCCGGTCTGCAATGAGCATTTTCTGATGGGACAGCTCCAGGTGGTCAATGAACGCCAGGGCTTCCGTGACCGATTTGCGGCAGAAGGTGTCAATATTGATGCCGCCTACCGTCACTGCAAGGGCTTCCTTGCGCAGCCGCTTGCCCCCGCAGTCGGGACAGGGGCGCTCACTCATACAGTCCTCCAGATCCCGGCGCATGGCATCAGACTGGGTTTCCCGGTAACGGCGCTCCAGATTGTTGATGATGCCTTCAAATGCCTGCATCAGGGTGCCGTGTCCATTCTCCCGCTCATAGGTCAGCTTCAGCTTTTCCCCCTTGGTACCATAGAGAATGATATCCATGATCTCTGTGGGCAGTTCTCCAATGGGGGTATCCAGCTTGAAGTTGTACTGTTTGGACAGGGCCTCAAAATACATGCGGGAAATGCTGTCCCCTTTGATGTTGTTCCAGCCTGAGGCGGTAATGGCTCCCTCCAGGATGGACAATTCCTTGTTGGGAATAATGAGATCCGGATCAACCTTCAGCTGTGCGCCCAGGCCGGTACAGGTAGGGCAGGCGCCAAAGGGATTGTTGAAGGAAAACATCCGGGGAGAAAGCTCTTCAATGGAGATGCCGCAGTGGTCACAGGCATAGTTCTGGGAAAAGAGGATGTCCCGGTCTTCCCCCACAATGTTGATAACCACCAATCCGCCGGCCAGATTGGAAGCGACCTCCACACTGTCGGTCAGCCGCCGGGCAATATCCTCTTTGATGACCAGCCGGTCCACCACAATCTCTATGGTGTGCTTTTTATTCTTATCCAGTGGAATATCCTCGGTCAAGTCATACAGCAAGCCGTCCGCCCGGCAGCGGACATAGCCAGACTTCCGGGCATCCTCCAGAATCTTCTGATGGGTACCCTTTTTGCCCCGTACCACAGGGGCCATCACCTGAATGCGGGTGGCCTCCGGCAGAGCCATCACCTGGTCAATGATCTGGTCAATGGTCTGCTGTTGAATCTCCTTGCCGCACTTGGGGCAGTGTGGGGTACCCACCCTGGCCCACAGCAGACGGAGATAGTCATAAATCTCCGTAACGGTACCCACGGTAGAACGGGGATTTTTGGAGGTGGTTTTCTGGTCAATGGAGATGGCAGGGGAGAGGCCGTCGATATAATCCACATCGGGCTTTTCCATCTGCCCCAGAAACATCCGGGCATAGGAGGACAGGGACTCCACATACCGGCGCTGTCCCTCGGCATAGATGGTATCAAAGGCCAGGGAAGACTTGCCGCTGCCCGACAGGCCGGTGAGTACCACCAGTTTGTCCCGTGGAATATCCACGTCGATATTTTTCAGGTTATTGGCCCGTGCACCTCTGACAGAAATGTGATCCAGCATAGCGTTGATTCCTTTTCCTTCCGCATTTAGAGAACAAACATTCTACATCATTCTAACAATAAAACACCAGATGGCCCATACCAGCAATCCGCCGCCCAGTATACCAGATCAGTATCCGAACACCTTTGCCACTTCTTCCAGCATGTCCCGGATCGGCAGGTTGTAGGGGCAGCGGCGCTCACAGGCGCCGCACTGGACACAGGAGCCTGCATGGTAGGGCAGGGCATTGTAGCGGCTCTTGGCCCAATCCGCCAAACCGTACCGTTTGGCATAGTTTGCCATCAGGAAAGCGCTTGGGATGTTGATGCCGTTGGGGCAGGGAGCACAGTAGCCGCACCGGCGGCAGAACTGGGTACCCAGCTCCTTGCGGATGCGCTCGCACTGGTCCAGTTCTTCCGGAGTAAGGGGGCCAAAGTGTTCTGCTGCGGCAGCGTTGCGCTCTGCCTCCTCAGGGGAGCCCATGCCGGGAATGGAGATATCAATTACTCCGGAGGCGGCAATAAATTTCAGCGCCAGATTCCAGTCCTCCAGATTGCCGCCCGCCATGGGCTTCATGGCGATGGTGGCAATGCCCAGTTCCCTGGCCTTCTTCAGGATCTCATGCCCCTGGATCTCTACAATATTATAGGGGAACATCACGGTTTCAATGCGATCTCCATGCAGTTCGATCATCTTGGCCAGAGCGTCTGCATTATGCGCCGTAACCCCCAGATGGCCCACCTTCCCGGCGGTTTTGGCATCTTCCAGCGCCTCCCAGGCGCCGCCTGGTCCAAATACCTCATCTATCTCATGGAGAGGCAGGTTGTGAATCTGATAGACGTCAATATGATCGGTGCGTAAATTGTACAGGCTCGTTTCAATGTCCTTTGCCATGGAAGCCTTGTCACGGGCCATGGACTTGGTGGCCAGAAGGAATTGATTGCGGCGGCCCTCCAGGGCAGCCCCCAGGTATTCCTCGCTGACCGTATAGCCCCGGGCGGTATCAATGTAATTCATCCCGTACCGCTCCAGCTGGTCCACCACCAACCTGGCATTGCTGATGTTGGAGCGCTGGATGGGGATGCCGCCAAAGGAAACCTCCGCCGCTTGCAGCCCCGTTTTACCAAGTGTTACATACCTCATATCAGGGTACCCTCCTGTCACAGTATTTATTTTCCCCGCAGTTCAATGATACGGTCCCGCAAAACGGCGGCGTATTCAAACTCCAGCCGTTTGGATGCCTCCCGCATTTCTTGTTCCAATTTGGCAATGGCGGCCTCCTTTTCCTTTTGAGACAGGGCCTTTTTGCTGTGGGGCAGTGCTTCCTTCTCATCCGAAAGGTCAATCACATCCCGTACCGACTTGATAACCGTCCTGGGTACAATGCCGTGTTCCCGGTTGAAGGCGTCCTGTTTGGCCCGGCGGCGCTCTGTCTCATCCATGGCCCGGCGCATGGAGGGCGTAATGGCATCGGCATACAGAACCACCAGGCCGTCGGCATTGCGGGCAGCCCGGCCGATGGTCTGAATGAGAGAGGTTTCCGAGCGCAAAAACCCCTCTTTATCCGCATCCAAAATGGCAACAAGGCTGACTTCCGGCAGGTCCAGACCTTCCCGCAGCAGATTGATGCCCACCAGCACGTCAAAGGTACCCAACCGCAAATCCCGAATGATCTCCATCCGCTCAATGGTGTCAATGTCATGGTGCATATAGCGCACCTTGATCCCGGCATTGGTCAGGTAAGCCGTCAGATCCTCCGCCATCTTTTTGGTAAGGGTGGTCACCAACACCCGCTCCTGCCGGGCGGTGCGCTGGTTGATCTCCCCGATCAGATCATCAATCTGGCCTTCTACCGGACGCACCTCAATGCGGGGGTCCAGCAGGCCGGTGGGACGGATGACCTGTTCCACAATCTGACCGGAGCGCTCCCGTTCATACTGGCCTGGCGTGGCCGATACATAGACTACCTGATTGAGCCGCTTCTGGAATTCCTCAAATTTCAGCGGCCGGTTGTCAAAGGCACAGGGGAGCCGGAATCCATAGTCCACCAGCGCAGTCTTGCGGGCCTTGTCCCCGTTATACATGGCCCGCACCTGGGGGAGGGTGACATGGCTTTCATCGATGAAGAGCACAAAATCCTTGGGGAAGTAATCCAGCAGGGTATGGGGGGGCGACCCGGCCGGCCGGCCCTCAATGACCCGGCTGTAATTCTCAATGCCGGTACAGTAGCCCAGCTCCTGCATCATCTCCACATCGTACATGGTGCGCTGCTTGATGCGCTGGGCCTCAATCAGCTTGTCCTCCCGCTGAAAATAGGCCACCCGCTCCTCCAGCTCCCGATAAATCTCCTGAATGGCGGCGTCCATTTTCTCCTTGGGGGTGACATAGTGGGTGGCGGGCCATACCGGAATGTTGTTCAGCCTCCGGATCACTGCGCCAGTGACCACGTTGATTTCAGAAATGCGGTCAATTTCATCCCCAAAGAACTCCACACGCAGGGCGGTGTCTTTCCAGTAGGCGGGAAAGATTTCCACCGTATCACCCCGTACCCGGAACATATTACGCTCAAAGGCGATGTCATTTCGTTCATAACGGATGGAAACCAGCTTTTTTAAGAGTGTATCCCGCTCCATGGGCGCCCCTACCCGAAGGGAGACCATCATTTTGGCAAAGTCTTCCGGCTCACCCAGGCCATAGATGCAGGATACGGAGGACACCACAATAACGTCCCGCCGCTCCATCAGGGATGCGGTAGCCGCCAGCCGCAGCCGGTCAATCTCCTCGTTGACCGCAGAATCCTTTTCAATAAAGGTATCGGTGTGGGGAATATAGGCTTCTGGCTGATAGTAGTCGTAGTAGGATACAAAATATTCCACTGCATTGTTGGGAAAAAATTCCTTGAATTCGGCACACAGCTGGGCGGCCAGGGTTTTGTTGTGCGCCAGCACCAGCGTGGGACGCTGTACCGCTTCAATGACCTTGGCCATCGTGAAAGTTTTGCCCGAACCTGTCACGCCAAGCAGGGTTTGTTCCTCCAGCCCGTTCTCAATTCCTGCTGCCAGGGCCGCAATGGCCTGGGGCTGGTCTCCGGCGGGCCGATATTCGCTGACCACTTCAAATTTGGGCATACCATCACCTCGTACAGGTATTGTATCAAAACAAATGTTCTATTGCAACCATTCTGAGAAAAAAAGAGGCGGGGTGTTCCCCGCCTTATGGCCGATAATATCCGCTGTCTCTCAGCGATACCATATCGTCATCCACAAAAATCACATGATCTACCAGTTCCACGCCCAGTCTGGCCAGCAGCTGGGCCAGACTCAGGGTGGTTGCAATGTCCTCATCCGAGGGGAGGGCAATGCCTGATACATGGTTGTGGGCCAGCACCACAGCGCTGGCATTGACGGCGAGGGCCGCTTCCGCAATCAGCCGGGTGGTGATGTGGACGGCGTTGACGTTGCCCTCTCCCAGCTTGTGTACCTTCAGGACCTTATGTTTTCCATCCATACAGAGCAGACATGCCTGCTCATTTCTGGCCCCGAAAAAATAGGGACGCATCAGGCGATAATAGTCCTGGCCGCCCCGTACGATTTCATTCATGCTGGTACGGTCGGCCAGGTATCGCCCCGCCAGTTCCTTGGCCGCCTTGAAGAGGACCACGGCATGTTCTCCAATACCCTTCACCTTTTGCAGCTCTTCGGGAGTGGCGTCCAGTACCCCCGCCAGAGAGCCAAACCGATCCATCAATGTGTGGGCCAATGGGTTGGTATCGCTGCGGGGATTGGCATAGAACAGGAGCAGCTCCAGCAGTTTGTGGTCGGGAAAGGAGTCGGCCCGGGCCAGAAATTCAGTTTTCAGCCGCTGACGATGGCCGTCGTGGGTACCCATGGCCGAATCCCCCCTTCCGAACGTTTACCGGGCGCCGTACTCCTTTAAATAATCCTCCATTTTACCCTTCATTTCATCGTCAATATACACCTTGCCGTCAATTTCCCTGTTATGGAGGAATGCAATGATCTCCTGAACCGTGACAATAGGATAGACGGCAATGCCATAGTCCTCCCGCAGCTCGTCCAGGGTGGAGCAATCCTTGGTACCCCGCTCCATCCGGTCTACCGAGACAATGAGCGCCTTCATGTTCACCTTGGCCACATGCTTGAACAGCTCAATGGACTCCCGCACGGCGGTGCCGGCGGTGACCACGTC
>CALWOK010000170.1 GCA_944383125.1 uncultured Flavonifractor sp. | reverse complement strand
TATTGCGCTCCGTGACCCCGGAGCGAAAAAAATCAAATACATGTCTGGGAGAATTCACTTCTCCCAGACATACCCCGACCTGCGCCGCTGGCGCGAAACCGGGGGTATCGCAGAACTGCGCCAATGCACATTGGCGCAGTTCTGCGTATCCAGGGGGATGGGATCCCCCTGGAATCCATTAGTGGTGGAACAGACGCATACCGGTAAAGGCCATGACAATGCCGTACTTGTTGCAGGTGGCAATGACGTGGTCATCCCGGATGGAGCCGCCGGGCTGGACGATGTAGGACACACCTGACTTGCGGGCCCGCTCCACATTATCCCCGAAGGGGAAGAAGGCGTCGGAGCCCACGGTCACGCCGGACTGGGTGGCAATCCAGGCTTTTTTCTCCTCAGCAGTCAGCACCTCAGGCTTGACCTGGAAGGTGTTCTGCCACACCCCTTCGGCCAGTACGTCCTCATACTCGTCGGAGATATACACATCAATGGCGTTATCCCGGTCAGGCCGGCGGATGCCCTCCACAAACTGGAGGCCCAGCACCTTGGGATGCTGCCGCAGCAGCCAGTTGTCCGCCTTGGACCCGGCCAGACGGGTGCAGTGGATACGGCTCTGCTGACCGGCCCCCACGCCGATGGCCTGGCCGTCCTTCACATAGCACACCGAGTTGGACTGGGTGTACTTGAGGGTAATGAGGGAGATCAGCATATCCCGTTTGGCGCTTTCCGGCAGGTCTTTGCTGTCGGTGACGATGTTGTCCAGCAGGCCGGTGCTGATTTCATAGTTGTTGCGGCCCTGCTCAAAGGTAATGCCGAATACGTCTTTGTGCTCCACGGCTTTGGGAACATAGTCGGGGTCAATCCGCACCACGTTGTAGCCGCCCTTGCGCTTGGTTTTCAGCACCTCCAGGGCCTCGTCGGTGTAGCCGGGGGCAATGACGCCGTCAGACACCTCCAGGGCCAGATAACGGGCGGTCTGCACGTCGCACACATCGGACAGGGCGGCCCAGTCGCCGTAGGAGCACAGCCGGTCGGCCCCCCGGGCCTTCACATAGGCGCAGGCGATGGGGGAGAGTTCCATATCTTCGGCAAAGTAGATTTTTTTCTCCACCTCGGTGAGGGGAGTGCCCACAGCGGCTCCGGCAGGGGAGACGTGCTTGAAGGAGGCGGCGGCAGGCAGGCCGGTGGCCTCCTTCAGCTCCTTCACCAGCTGCCAGGAGTTGAGGGCGTCCAGAAAGTTGATGTACCCCGGCTTGCCGTTGAGTACCTGGATGGGCAGCTCGCCCGACTCCATAAAAATACGGGCGGGCTTCTGGTTGGGGTTACAGCCGTATTTCAATTCCAGCTCCGTCATGGTAGGCCTCCTTATGCTTCATGCTTGTTGAGGATGACCGTCTCCCAGCTGCCCGTCATAATGTTAATGTAGCGCACAAAGAGGGAGACTTTGTTTTCCTCATTCAGATTGTCCCAGATCAGCTGGGCGAACTCCTGGGGGGTTTCGCTGGTGATGGCGATTTGCTCCGGCTCCCCCTCGAAGGAGGGGAGGGGATTGCCGTCCCCCATATAGGTGTGGATAAAGTGGCCCTGACCGGCCAGGGGAGTTTCGTAGTTGAAGTAGTAGCGGCGGCAGGCGTCGGGGTTGCCGTCGGCGCTCTTCAGGATGGAGAGCACATAATCTCCGTCCTGCTTCACCAGTCCGGAAATCCGGGGGGTGTAGTTGGGGGCATCCGGCTCAAAGGTGCGGGTGCGGAGGGACTGGGAGAAGGTTTTCCCGGCGGCAAGCCCCTCCCGGATGGTGTCGGTCTGGTCGCCGTTGGTGACAATGGTAGAGGCGCCGAATACCCGGACGGGATTGTAGATGATGAGGGAGGGGTCGGTCATCTTGGAGGGGTCATAGGCCTGGGTGCGGATGCCGTCGGGGGTTTCCACAAAGACCCGGTTGCGGGAGTTTTCGCTGCGGCCCATGATGAAGTAGGCAAGGACTGCCTTGGTATCATCGGCGGAGCGGCCCAGCACGATGCCCCGGCCGGGATAGGGATTGGAGGAGAGCAGTTGGGCCAGATCCAGTGTTTTCATATTATATTTCCCCTTTGATGGTCACAATTCGCCCCTCGACCGAGAGGCGGCCTTGACAGAACAGGGAGACAGCCTGGGGCAGGATTTGCCACTCAGCCTGCTCCATCACCCGGCGCTGGAGAAGCTCCGGTGTATCTCCCGGAAAAATGTCTACCGCTTTTTGCAGAATGATGGGGCCGCCGTCGGGCTCCTCATTGACAAAGTGGACGGTGGCGCCCGTCACCTTTACCCCATAGGCCAGCGCCTTTTCGTGGACATGAAGGCCGTAATATCCCGCTCCGCAGAAGGAGGGGATGAGGGCGGGGTGGACGTTGAGGATGGCGTTGGGATAGGCCCGCACCATCTCTTCGGTGAGGATGTGCATAAAACCCGCCAGCACCACCAGGCCGATCTCCAGCTCTTTCAGCTTGTCCACCAGAGCCGCCGTCATGGAACGGTTGGAGTCATACTCCTTCCGGGCGATCACATAGCCGGGGATGCCGGCCTGTCTGGCCCGCTCCAGAGCATAGGCGTCCGCCCTGGAGGAAATGACGGCGGCAAGGGTGCCGCCGGTCAGCTCCCCTCTGGCCTGGGCGTCGATGAGGGCCTGGAGGTTGGTGCCTCCGCCGGAAACCAGTACAGCAATCCTTGTCATACCAGCTCCACTCCGGCATCGCCATGGACCACAGAGCCAATGATATAGGCCCGCTCACCGGAGCGGCAGAGAATATCCTTGGCCTGGCCCACTTCCTCCTTGGGAATGGCCAGAATCAGGCCCACCCCCATATTGAAGGTGTTGTACATATCCCGCATGGGAATGTTGCCCTTCTTGGCAATCAGGTGGAAAATGGGGGGAACAGGGAAGGAGGCCGTTTCAATCTGGGCGGTCAGGCCCTCCTGCATCATCCGGGGTACGTTTTCATACAGGCCGCCGCCGGTGATGTGGCTGATGGCCTTGATGTGGATGCCGTTGTTCAGCAGGCACTGGACGGTTTTTACATAAATCCGGGTGGGGGTGAGGAGGGTATCCCCCAGACTTCTGCCCCCCAGCTCCTCCATAGGGGTGGTCAGGTCGGCGTGCTCCACGTCCAGCACCTTGCGCACCAGAGAGAAGCCGTTGGAGTGGACGCCGCTGGAGCCAAGGCCGATGAGCACGTCACCGGCGGTCAGGTCTTTGCCGTCGATGATCTTTTCCTCGTCTACAATGCCTACGGAAAATCCGGCCACGTCATAGTCGTCCTCAGCCATCAGGTCGGGGTGCTCGGCGGTTTCACCGCCCACCAGGGCGCACCCGGCCTGGCGGCAGCCCTCGGTGATGCCGGCAACAATGTCGGCAATGCGCTCAGGATGGTTTTTGCCGCAGGCGATATAGTCCAAAAAGAAGAGGGGGGCGGCCCCGCCGCAGATGATGTCATTGACGCACATGGCAACACAGTCGATGCCGATGGTGTCGTGCTTGTCCATCAGCTGGGCCAGCCGCAGCTTGGTGCCTACGCCGTCGGTGCCCGACACCAGCACCGGCTTTCTCATGCCGGACAGGTTGGGAGCAAACAGGCCGCCAAAGCCGCCCAGGGTTCCCATAACACCGGGAATATAGGTGGATTCCACCATGGGCTTGATGCGTTCCACCGATGCGTACCCGGCGGTCACATCCACCCCGGCGGCGGCGTAGGATGCAGAATGAGAGTTTTTCATGTACGGAGAAACCTCCCTTAAGATTGGGTTTGACCAATTTTCTGTTCAAAGCGGAATTTTTCCCGTGCCTCCGGCACAGGTACGGGATAGTGGCCGGTAAAGCAGCCGTCGCAGAAGGTGCAGCCGCAGCCATTGGCCAGCTTATGGACGCTGTCTACGCTGAGGTATCCCAGGGAATCGGCGCCGATGATCTGGGCAATCTCCTCCACCGTATGGTTGCAGGCGATGAGGTGATCCCGGGAGTCAATGTCTGTGCCGAAATAGCAGGGGTTCAGGAAGGGGGGAGCGGATACCCGCATGTGAACTTCGGTGGCACCCGCCTCCCGCAGCAGGCCTACAATGCGGGCAGAGGTGGTACCCCGGACAATGGAGTCGTCAATGATGACCACCCGCTTGCCCCGCACCACAGAGGAGATGGGGTTAAGCTTGATGCGCACCTTGTCCTCCCGGTTTTTCTGGCCGGGGGCAATGAAGGTGCGGGCGAGGAGCACCAGGGAATAGGCCCCCTGGATCACATCCATAGCGGCGGATACCGCCTCTTCAATGGAGGGGGTTTTCAGCCGGGCGCCTGTGATGGTGTAGGCAATGACCTCGGTATCGC
>CALWOK010000169.1 GCA_944383125.1 uncultured Flavonifractor sp. | reverse complement strand
TCCAGGGGCTCGGTGGCCTGGGCGATGGTAAACTCATCTTCCATATCGGCAGTCATATAGTCCACCTGATCGGTCACATGGCCGGTGGCCTTATCCACCTTCCGGTAGGGGGCCTCAATAAAGCCGTACCGGTTGATGCGGGCATAGGAGGCCATGTAGGAGATCAGGCCGATGTTGGGACCTTCGGGAGTCTCAATGGGACACAGACGGCCGTAGTGGGAGTAGTGGACGTCCCGCACATCGAAGGAAGCCCGGTCACGGCTCAGACCGCCGGGGCCAAGGGCAGACATACGGCGCTTGTGGGTCAGCTCGGCCAGGGGGTTGGTCTGGTCCATGAACTGGCTCAGGGGGGAGGAGCCGAAGAACTCCTTGATGGCGGCGGTGACGGGACGGATGTTGATGAGGGACTGGGGGGTGACGATATCCAGGTCCTGAATGGTCATGCGCTCCCGGATGACACGCTCCATGCGGGAGAAGCCGATGCGGAACTGGTTCTGGAGCAGCTCGCCCACGCAGCGCAGGCGGCGGTTGCCCAGGTGGTCGATATCGTCGGCGGTACCCACCCCGTTGGCCAGACAGTTGAGGTAGTTGATGGTGGCCATGATATCATCCACAATGATGTGCTTGGGAATCAGGTCGTCCAGGCGCTCCTTGACGGCCTCCTTCAGTTCCTCGCCGGAGTACTGGCCCAGCAGCTCCTGGAGAACGGTAAAGCGCACCTTTTCGGTGACGCCGCACTCGGCGGGGTCAAAGTCCACAAAGTGCTTCATATCCACCATATGGTTGGAGAACACCTTGACCTGCACCCCGTCCAGGTCCACAATGGCCTCGTTGACCCCCTTGGCGTCCAGCTCCATGGCCCGCTCCCGGGTGAGCACCTCGCCGGGCTCCGCCAGAATTTCGCCGGTCATGGGGTCCACTACCGGCATCGCCAAAATCTGGCCGTTGAGGCGGGTCCAGATGGACAGTTTTTTGTTGAATTTATACCGGCCTACGGCGGACAGGTCGTACCGCCGGGGGTCGAAGAAGAGGGCGTTCAGCAGGCTCTCGGCGGAGTCCACCGTAGGGGGCTCGCCGGGGCGCAGCTTGCGGTAAATTTCCAGCAGGGCCTCTTCATAGGTCTTGCAGGCGTCCTTGCCCAGGGTGGCCACAATGCGGGGGTCATGGCCGAACAGCTCCAGGATTTCAGAGTCGGTCTTGGGACCCACCGCCCGGATCAGGCAGGTGATGGGCAGCTTGCGGTTTTTGTCGATGCGCACATAGAAGATGTCGGACAGGTCGGTCTCATACTCCAGCCAGGCGCCCCGGTAGGGGATCACGGTTGTGGCGTACACCACATTGCCCGTCTTGTCTTCGGTGCGGGAGTAATAGGTGCCGGGGGAGCGGACGATCTGGGAGACAATGACGCGCTCGGCGCCGTTGATGATAAAGGTGCCGGCCTTGGTCATCAGGGGGAAATCTCCCATGAAGATTTCCTGCTCCTTCATTTCATCCGTTTCCTTGTTGCGCAGACGCACCCATACCTTGATGGGGGCGGCGTAGGTGGCGTCCCGGGCCTTGCACTCCTCCACGTTGTACTTGGGAGGCTCATCCATGGAGTAATCGATGAAGGAGAGTTCCAGGTTGCCGGCATAGTCGGTGATGGAGGCTACATCCTTGAAGACCTCCCGCAGTCCTGTATCCAGGAACCACTGGTAGGAGTTCTTCTGGACCTCCAGCAGGTTGGGCATGCTCAGGATCTCATCATGGCGGGCAAAGCTTTTGCGGAGGGTCTTGCCAAAGTAGACGTCCTTGACCATCGTAGAAAAAACACCTCGATTTCAAAGTCTGAGAGCCGCCCCAGCAGAGGGCGGTCCCGGTTCGGCCTGCTGTATTCCGTCAAACCATACAGAGTAGGGGTGGATCAGCCGGAAGAAAACGCCCGGCTGCGTGGATAAAAAGATTCTGATTTCCTCTTGCACTTTGCTCCGCCCTGTGGTACACTGAGTTCAGCTTCAAGGTGGGGTAATAGGTGCCTTTGGAAAATAAGAGCATTTAAGTATACCATGAAGTGGAGAGAAAAGTCAACTATGGAATGTGGGAATCTGGAGAAATCCAGATTTTTTTATTGCCCGGGCGTTTGCAGGCGGAGAACACCGGCGTGGCCCGGGACAGAGGCTTGGGCATTCCGATGGGAAATGGGCCGAAAACCCCAAGAAATCCGGTGATTTTCTGATTGACTTCATATTTGGGGTATGCTATAATCCCAAATTGCGCAGGCATGCCTGCCGATGGCAAAAAGGAAGCAAACCGTCCCCTTTTGCCTGATTTGAAAGGAAGGGGGCCTTCTGATGCTGACGGCGCTGAAGCAAGGCAGCAAGGTGGTCGGCGTGAAGCAGACCAGACGGGCCATCAACGATGGAACTGCCGCCTGTGTCTATCTGGCAGAGGATGCCGACCCCAGAGTGACCGCCCCGGTGGAAACCCTGTGCAGTGAAAAGGGCATTCCCGTGGAACGGGTGGCCCAGATGAAACAGCTGGGTGCCGCCTGCGGCATCGCCGTGGGCAGCGCAGTGGCTGCGCTGCTCCAGTAAGTTTGGTTTTAACGGTATAATTTTTGATTATTCCGTTAAAATATAATTCTCAGAACCCAAGAAAGGAGGAAAACCATGCCTACGTTTAACCAGCTCGTTCGCAAGGGACGGGAGGCCGTGACCTACAAGTCCAATTCTCCTGCTATGCAGAAGGGCCTGAACACCCTGAAGAACCGCGAGACCGACCTGCCTTCTCCCCAGAAGAGAGGTGTGTGCAC
>CALWOK010000168.1 GCA_944383125.1 uncultured Flavonifractor sp. | reverse complement strand
GCTTTTGCAGATTGAACCGCTCATACAGCTTTTCCAGCTGCACCATAGTATTGCCGGAGCTGTTGAGCGGGGCAGTGTAGATCAGATCATAATTATGCCGTTCTGGGGACAGGCCATGGGAGTGTAGCCACTTCAGATTCATAAAGCGCACGTTCTGCGGGTCATCCCGGCCCACCTGATAAATAGCAAAGCAGTCACCCTCGTGGGTAAGAAATGCCCGCTCCCGTTCTTCTTGATGGTTCTGGCGCTCTAGTACCTGCTGATGAAATGGTCCGCTTTGCTCCCATTCATCCTTTGGTATCGCAAAGATGCTGTCATGGGCCTCCAGGTCAGCGGGATCAAAGGCTATTTCCGGGTTTTCACCCTGCTGGATGAGATAAATTGTAAAGCCCTGCTGCATCCATACACGGGCCTGGTCTTTGGAAAGGGGCAGCAGATCCGGTTCCATACAGCCCAGGCGGGTCAGATCCTCCTGGGTCAGCACCGGGTCTCGCATGGGATACTCATCCAATGTGCGGGCATCCTGAGAATCGGTCAGGTCAACGCCCCGCTCTTTGCTGAGTTCCTTATAGTGGCGCTCAATGTCAGAGATCAGCTCACAGGATGTTTTATTGATGGTCTCCAGACTGGATCGCAGCTCCTTCAGCTCCTTGCCCTTGCTCCAGCTGGCGATATATCCAAAACTGTTCTCGCCAGTCTGGATGCCAAAATACTGGCAGACCGCATAGGAAATGCTCTCCGCCTCCACTTCCTCGGTGTTGCGGTTCTTGGCGGCCTGTTTCACCGCCGTCAGCGCTTCCTCCACCTCCAGCCGCCACTCAAACTGATTCTCGTCCACGTAGCGCCAGCCGTTCTCTGCAGCGGCCTGTTCCGCTTCCGCTTCGGTGGCAAAGTCCAGTCGGAAGTCATGTTTGGTGCCGCCCTCGCTCACCATCACGATCTTCCAAGTCGGCTCCGCCTCGTATTTCTTCGGGTCGTGGAGCTTGCTGTGGGCAACTTCATGGACAGCGGCAGAAATGGTCTGCACCTCGCTCATGCCTTCCCGGATGGCGATCCGCTGCTGCTCCGAGGAAAAATAGCCATCCATGCTGTCGGCCATCGGCTCAAACTCGATGGGGACCGGGGCGGAACGGCGCAACGCCTCCAGAAATGTCTTGTAGTGCGGCACTGTACCGGACAGGCTGGCGGCCAGCTCCGGCAGGGGTTTCCCATCTGTCTGGCTCACATCAAACACCTTGACGGGGCGGAACAGGGGAATTTCAATCTCCTTTTTCTCCATCACCACCTTGCCGTCCGCATCCAGGATGGGAGCCTGGGTGTCCGGGTCCCGCTTCATTTCCTCGATTTTCTTTTTATAGGGGGTGGGGGCGATGATGGTAATGCCATGCTCGCCCTTTTTCACATGGCGCTCAAACTGTTTTTTCCACTTGTTGAATCCGGCCACCAGGGTGGCGTCCGGGCGCTGCATGTAGATGAGCATGGTGTTGTTGACGGAGTAGCGGTGAAACTTGGACATAACGGACAGATAGCGCATATATTTCTCGCTCTCAAACAGCTCCTTGATACCCTGTTCAATACCTGCTGTGATCTCCTGCAAACGTTGACGGCTGGTGGGTTTGTTTTCAGACATGGTTGTTGCATTCCTGTCGCTCATGACCTGCCGCCTTTCTGCCGGTCAAAGGCCAGCTTGAAGTTGGTATACCGCCCATCATCCTCCAGCATCACGGTGGCGTCGTAGGTCTTGTCGGTTTTCTCGGAGTACAGGCCGGTCACACGGGTGCGGCCATCCTTGAGCAGCGCCGTTATGATGGCCTTGGTGGGCTGCCTGCGCTTCATGGCCCACCACTTGTTGTTTTTCCAGATGGCGAATTTGCAAGATTTGTTCTGACAAAAGAAGCCTTTTTGCAGTTCCGCCACATCGCCGCCGCAGCGGGGGCACGTTCCCACAATCTCACCGGGTGGAGAGAACAAATACTCGGCTCCCTTAATGACCTGATAAGTTCCTACCAGCTCCCGGAGCATGGCGCTGATCCCGGCCATGAAGTCCTCGGGGGCCAGTTCGCCACGCTCGATTTCGCCCAGCCGGTACTCCCATTGAGCGGTCAGGAGGGGAGATTGCAGCTGCTCCGGCAGCACAGTGATCAGGGATACCGCATCACGGGAGGGCAGGAGCTGCACGGTTTTCCTGCTCTTTTTGCGCTCCAGGAAGCCGGTTGCCACCAGTTTTTCCAGAATGCCGGCTCTTGTGGCAGGTGTTCCAAGTCCTTTTCGTGCTGTATCCTCTGGCATGTTGTCCTTCCCAACTGTTTCCATCGCAGAGAGCAGGGTATCCTCGGTGAAGTGTTTGGGCGGAGTAGTCTTGCCCTCCTTGACGGCAGCACCGGAGAGGGGCAGTGTCTGACCTTCGGACAGCTCCGGTAGAATGTTGTCCTCAGTTTCTTTCTCACGCTCCGTATGTTTCAGTCCGGCCAGATAAGCGTCCTCCAGCGCCCGCCAGCCGGGTTGTTTCACCGTGCGGCCTTTGGCGGTAAACTCCGCTCCGGCGCACTCCACAACAACGGCGGTTTCCGCATAGGTATAGGGCTGGGCCACAGCGCACAGCAGCCGCAGGGCTACCAGCTCCAATACTGCCTTTTCGCCCACTGGCAGGCCAGACAAGTCAGCGCCCTGAAGGCTGCGTGTGGAAAGAATGGCATGGTGATCCGTCACTTTCTTGTCGTTGATGACCTGGGCCGCATTGCAGGAGAACTCCATGCCAACAGCAAAGGGCAGCGCCCCAGCGGTGATCTGGACCAGCTCTGGCAGTCCTGCTGCCATGTCCGAAGTCAGATAGCGTCTGTCTGTCCGGGGGTAGGTGCAGAGCTTCTTTTCATACAAGCTTTGCAGGTAGTCCAGGGTTTGCTGGGCTGTGAACCCCAACAGCCGGTTGGCGTCCCTCTGGAGGGTGGTCAGATCATAGAGGGCAGGCGGCCTTTCAGATTTGTCCTTGCGCTCCGCCTTTTTCACTGTGGCAGCTGCGTCCTGACAGGCAGTTTTCAGCTGCTGGGCGGCGTCTTTGTCTGCTATACGCTCCCCGGAAACAGAGAAACCGGGCAGCTCCAGCGTCACCGTATAGAAGGGAACCGGTTTGAAGGTATCAATCTCAGCCTTCCGCTGGACAATAAGGGCCAGGGTGGGGGACATGACCCGGCCAATGTTGAGGGTGCGGCGGTACAGCCCCGAAAACAGCCGGGTGGCATTGATGCCTACCAGCC
>CALWOK010000167.1 GCA_944383125.1 uncultured Flavonifractor sp. | reverse complement strand
TGGGCGCGCTTGACCTTGCCGGACTTGGTCAGGCTGAATCTCTTCTTGGCGCCGGAGTGAGTTTTCAGTTTAGGCATGGTGGTTAACTCCTTTGTCTTTGGATTTCAGGAAATGGCTCAGGATTTTTTGGCTTCCTTGGCCACCTTGGGGGAGAGGAACATGGACATATGCCGTCCGTCCAGCTTGGGGTCCTTATCCAATGCGGCCACCTCGCTGCACTGTTCCGCAAACTTCAGCAGCAGGCCCTTGCCGATCTCGGTATGGGCCATCTCACGGCCGCGGAAACGAACTGTGACCTTCACCCTGTTACCCTGGGCCAGGAACTTCTGGGCATTGCGGAGCTTGACATTGAAATCGTTTACATCAATACCCGGCGACATGCGGACTTCCTTGATCTCCACCACATGCTGGTTCTTGCGGGCCTCTTTCTCCCGCTTGGTCTGCTCAAATTTGTACTTGCCGTAGTCCATGAGCTTGCACACGGGGGGAACGGCATTGGGAGAGATCTTCACCAGGTCCAGGTTCTGCTCGATGGCGCGCTCCAGCGCCTCCCGGGCAGACATGATGCCCAGCTGCTCGCCGCTGTCGGAGACCAACCGGACCTCCTTGTCGCGGATCTCTTCATTGATCTGATGACCCTGTTTGCTGATACGAAAGCACCTCCAATACGTTTGCATACAAAAACACGGCTACCAGTCCGGTACCCGTGCCACAACAAAAACGCACTGCCGGAACTCCGGCGTGCGGTTGTCTTTCTGAACCTCTTTGCTTTGCGCTGGAGGTGAGGACGGGGGTACCTTCCTGCTTTATTGTGCGCTGATAGTATATCAGACGCCATGCGTCCTGTCAAGCAGTATTTTCTGTTTTTCCAGTTTGGGCCTGTCTGTGCTTTTCCTTTGCTTTTCTGTCGCTCTGTGTTACAATGGGACAGGCGTCATCCGGGACTGTGCTTCCACCCCGGCTCCGCAATCTCCCACCAGCCCATTCATAAGGAGGAACTGCTGTGCGCTTTATCCTGTCTCCCGCCAAGAACATGAAGGTGGATACCGACAGCCTTCCCCCCTTGGCTCTGCCCGCCCTGTTGCCCCAGACCCAGCGGCTTTTGCGTGGACTGCAGGCGCTGTCCCACCAGCAGCGCCAGGCTTTGTGGAAGTGCAATGATGCCCTTGCAGCACGGAACAATCAGCAGGTGGATACCATGGATCTCTCCGGACAGCTCACCCCTGCCCTGCTGTCCTATGTGGGGATTCAATACCGCTATATGGCCCCCGGGGTGTTTACCCGGGCAGAACTGGACTATGTCCAGCAACATGTGCGGATTCTCTCCGGCTTTTATGGTATCCTGCGCCCCTTTGACGGGGTGGTTCCCTACCGCCTGGAGATGGGTACCCCCTTCGCCGTGGAGGGCTGCAAAGACCTGTACGCCTTCTGGGGCGATAAGCTGGCACGGTTTCTGGCAGACGAAACCGATCTGGTGGTGAATCTCGCCTCTAAGGAATACAGCAAAGCCGTGGAACCCCACCTGCCTGCCTCCGTCTCTGTGCTGAAATGTACCTTCGGCTCGTTACAGGGCAATCGGGTTGTGGAAAAAGGGACCTTGTGTAAAATGGCCCGTGGACAGATGGTACGCTGGGCTGCGGAACATGGGGTGGATCAGGCCACCCGGCTGCAGGACTTTTCCGATTTGGGTTATCAATATGACCCTGTCCGTTCTACGGAGAACCATTATGTATTTTTATTGAAGGAGGATCTTTGATATGCTGGAAGTTGGTATGAAAGCTCCTGGGTTTACCTTACCCGACCAGGACGGGAACCTGGTTTCTCTGTCGGATTTTCTGGGCAAATGGGTGGTACTCTATTTCTATCCCAGAGACAACACACCGGGATGTACACGTCAGGCCTGCGCATTCAGCGCCCAGTATCCGGCTTTCCAGGCGTTGAATGCGGTGGTCATCGGCATCAGCAAGGACTCTGTGGCCTCCCACCAGAAATTCGCCCAAAAGCACGAGCTGCCCTTCCTGCTGCTCTCCGATCCGGAGCGATCCGCCATCCAGGCTTATGGCGTGTGGCAGGAAAAGAAGAATTATGGTAAGGTCAGCATGGGAGTGGTCCGCTCCGCCTTTCTCATTGACCCGGAAGGCAACCTGGAAAAGGTGATGCCCAAAGTTAAGCCGGATACCAATGCAGCTGATGTTCTGGCGTATCTTCAGAAATAACCTCAGCCGTTTCTGCATCCCACAGGGAACTGCCGTCTGACAGGACGGTCCCTGTGGGATGTATTGTTTTGATCTTCTGCACCAATCCCTCCACGGTACATAGAATGGAGCGGTAGGAAACCCTTCCTCCAATCTCTTTTAGGAGGTATTGTCATGCCTGACAAGACCATGCCCGGCCCGGTTCAGGATTCTGCCTGTATCCGTGAAGCCGTCTGCATACACACCAAAAAGATCTACGACTCATGCAAAGATAAAGACTGCATTGAAGATCTGCGGTTTTATCCCACCCAGAGTTCTCAGGCTGTGATTGAGCGTGCCATCAGCATTCGTGCCGGAAAGGCAGAACTGCTGTATGTGTACATCGACGTGGAGCCCGTGGGCTTTAACCGGGGATTCTATACCGTTGACGTGCGCTATTACTATCGTGTCACGGCGGAAGCCTTTGTGGGAGCCGCCCGTCCGGTGGAAATCAGCGGCCTGTGCGTCTTTGATAAGCGGGTGATCCTCTTTGGCAGCGAGGGGAATGCCAAAATTTTCTCTTCCCAGACCTCTTTGGAGGCTATGGACGAACAGCTGCTCCGGCAGAGCAACCTGCCCACGGCAGTGGTGGAGGTGGTGGACCCCATTGTCCTGAACATGAAGCTGGTGGATGTGTGTGAGTGCCGTCCCTGTGACTGTGAGTTGTCCGATATTCCGCCCTGTATCTGCAACTGCTTTGGCTGTGAGCTGTGCTGCGGCAGCGAGGGCAAGCGGATTTACGTCACCCTGGGCCAGTTCTCCATCATCCGTCTGGAGCGGGACTCCCAGCTGCTCATCCCCGTGTACGACTACTGCCTGCCCGAAAAGGAGTGTACCTGCGGCGGCTGCGGCGAGGAGGACCCCTGTGAGATCTTCCGCCATGTGAAGTTCCCCGTCAACGAGTTCTTTCCCCCCAGCGCTTCCCTGCCTGGTAACGCCTGTCCCCCGCCGGGCAAGGGATGCTGTTCCTGAGAGGGCAGTGCATTCAGCCCCGGGAAAACATCGTGTCATGCTTCCCACAAGGCCCTGGTACCTCCAGGGCCTGCTAAAATAGACCCTGATGCTGCCGCAAAGCCTGTGCCTGCGCTGGTGGACCTCCTGCCTGCACTTTGGGCGGCATCTTGTTTGAATGCAAAAACCCCCGAAATCCGGACCTAATACCGGATTTCGGGGGTTTTTGGCTGGAGCAGGTAAAGGGAATCGAACCCTCATATTCAGCTTGGGAAGCTGACGTTCTACCACTGAACTATACCTGCGTGGAGTCCTTGCTCGACTTGGCTAGTATAGCACAGGACCATTGGAATTGCAAGGACTTTTTTGTATCCAGGCCCATTTCTGCCGCTGCAAAGGCAAAATAATTTTTCCGGCCAGTGGATGAGGGTTTCTTGATGTTTTGCAAAGGATCAAGTATAATGAGAACACAGTGCGCCGGATGGTACGGTTGGTAGAGGGCATCCCTGCCGGTACAGGTACGGCCCACCATGACCGGGCACTCCATGTTATGGACAAACTATCTGGCCATAACCCGACAAAACAGGAAACGGTGAGGAATGATATGGAATCCCAGCTGCTGCATCAATTTGACCAAATACTGCACTATTGTTTTGACTTATTCAAGCACAAACACGCAGACTATGGACCCACTTGGTTTTTGTACCGATATCCATCACTAAACGATGAAATATGGCGCAAGGCGAAGCGCATCCGTACCTTAGAGGAGCACCACGACCAGGCATGTATTCCCGAAGGAAGAGACATCGAATACATTGGAATCATCAACTATTGCATCATGTTTTTGATCCAGCTGGATCCATCCTCTGGACTGCCTGCCCCTGATGATGTTGTCGAAAATCTGGGCATACTGGATGAAATAAACGAAGAGACCATTTACCATGCGTATCAAACCCAGAGTACCAGGGTCAAGGAACTTCTGATCAAAAAGAATACGGACTATGGAGACGCATGGCGGAGCATGTCCCTGACTTCCATGACGGACCAGGTGATCATTCGGGTATATCGCATCCGAAAAATATTGCTGAATAACGGTAAATGTGCAGTATCTGAAGGCATTGGAGCACAACTGCACGATATCATCAATTATTGTGTGTTTGCATTGATTAAAATGAATACCAAGTTATTGACCTGTGGAACATGAGCTTTTCCATCCGGCCCTTCCTCTCTGTGCATTCCGCTGTCAGTACTCTACGTCAGACAGACCGCTTGGGTGTCAGCCCAGGCGGTTTTGTATCTGTCGAAAAAAACTGCGGGCCTTTTCAAGATCCCGCTCATCCGGGCGGCCTTTGGCAATGCCACCCACCAGTTTGAAAGGTCCAAAAGTATCATAGCCTTTGCAGCTGAATTCTCCCAGCACCGGGCAGCCCTTCTCCCTGGCAATTTTATCTACAGCTTTTGCGCCGGAACCCTTGGCTCCGCCATAGGTATAGACAAAGAACACCGGCTTGCCCTCGGGCAGAT
>CALWOK010000166.1 GCA_944383125.1 uncultured Flavonifractor sp. | reverse complement strand
TATGCCTATGACACCGGAGGCAGTCTTGTTTTTACCCTGGCCAACAGTTTCTGGAACAACGAGACCAACCGCTTTTATCCCCTGGACGGCAGCCATATTGATGGGGGCTGGGGCATTTACCGCTTCACCTACGATGCCCGTACCCAGCAGGGCCAGACGGAAACCCTCTACTCCCTGCCGGAGGGCAGCATGATACAGGAATTCTGGGGAGACGGCACCGAATACTTCCTGCTGACCATTGAGGAGCACACTCTGCGCCTGCGGGTTTTCGACCGGTCTGTCCAGCTGAAGCAGACCATAGACCTGTTGGAAATGCCAGAGGGAATAGAGTACCAGCAGGTATTTCAGGGGGAGGGCTACTTTGTCCCCATGACCTACGGCTCAGACCATCAGGGATCTCAGTTTGCCGTGGTCTCCCGCCGGGATGGCGCCTGGCAACTGGACTTTACCCACACTGCCCAGCTGGAAGCCGTCAACCAGTCCTCGTTCAGCACCTTGGACAGCCATTACCGCACAATGGATATGGCCTACGACGGCACTTCCCTGGCCATCCGGGATGTGATCAACTACACCACCACCGACTTCTATCTGGCGATTTATTCCAGGGATGGGCTGGACTATCTGGGCAGCTATACCTTCTCTCTCAATCCGGCCCACCTGACAGCCCCTCCCTGGCCCTGTGAGATGCGGTTTCCCATCCTGTCCCCCCTGCTGTCCTGGGGGCAAAGTTCCCCTTGACAAAACCAGGCGGTTCGGATACAATGACCCTAATCATATCCCAAACAGGCAATGATGGGAAGAAGGCACATCCCATCCCCCTCAGAGAACCGGTGGTTGGTGCGAACCGGCGGAGGAAGATGTGCGGATACTGATCCCGGAGCCGCCTGCCTGAAGATTGCGTAGGGCAGGCCGTCACGGCCACGTTACCGGCCGGGGCCTTGTTGGAGGCCGTGAGCGTCCGTCGGTGACGGCGGGCGGAAGCAGGGTGGTACCGCGTATGTTACGCCCCTGACCAGAATCTGGTCAGGGGCTTTTTTGTACCCTGACCCAAGGAGGAATTGATCGTATGAAACCGGCACACGAAAAGTACATCCCCTTTGTCCCCCTCAAGATGGAGCACCGGGCCTGGCCCGACAAGGAGCTAAAAGCGCCCCCCATCTGGTGCTCGGTAGACCTGCGGGACGGCAACCAGGCCCTCATTGATCCCATGAACGTGGAGGAAAAGCTGGAGCTGTTTCACACGCTGGTGGATATCGGGGTGAAGGAAATCGAGGTGGGCTTTCCCTCTGCCTCGGAAACTGAGTTTGAATTTATCCGCACCCTTATTGAAGGGGGCCATATTCCCGACGATGTAACCATTCAGGTACTGGTGCAGGCCAGAGAACACCTGATCCGCCGCACCTTTGAGGCCATCGACGGGGCCAAGCATGTGATTTTCCACTTCTACAACTCCACCTCCACCCTCCAGCGGAAGGTGGTGTTCCACCCCGATGTGGCAGGCGTCACCAAAATTGCGGTGGACGCCGCCCAGCTCATCCGGGAACTGAGCCCGCCCGCCATTGACAAGGGCATGGATCTGCGGTATCAGTACTCCCCTGAGTCCTTCATGGGTACCGAAATGGACGCCGCTGTGGAAATCTGCCAGGCGGTCATTGAAGCCATCGGCGCCACGCCGGAGCACAAAATTATCCTCAATCTGCCCACCACGGTGGAAAACTGTATGCCCAACTACTTTGCCGATGAGATCGAATATTTCATCTCCAAGCTGCCCGGCCGGGACTGCGCCATCATCTCCCTCCACCCCCACAACGACCGGGGCGAAGGGGTAGCCACCGCCGAGATGGGCCTGCTGGCAGGGGCAGAGCGGGTGGAGGCCACCCTCTTCGGCAACGGCGAGCGTACCGGCAACGTGGATATGGTCACTCTGGCCCTCAACCTGTATACCCAGGGGGTAGACCCCAAGCTGGACTTCTCCAACATCAACAAAATCCGGGATGTATATGAGAAGGTCACCAAAATGAAGATCGGCGAGCGGCAGCCCTATGTGGGCGAGCTGGTGTTTACCGCCTTCTCCGGCTCCCACCAGGATGCCATCAACAAGGGTACCCGCTACATGGTGGAGAGCGGCACCGAATACTGGGAGGTCCCTTATCTGCCCATTGACCCCGCCGACGTGGGCCGCCAGTACGAGCCTATCATCCGCATCAACTCCCAGTCGGGCAAGGGCGGAGCTGCTTTCGTTATGCAGCACAACTTTGGCTTTGATCTGCCCAAGTCCATGCATCCGGAATTCGGGCATATTGTCCAGGTGGAGACCGACCGGGTAGGCAAGGAGCTGAAAGCCCAGTCCATTTATGATCTGTTCAAAACCCACTATATTGACGCTGTCGCACCCTACGAGTTGGTGCGTCACTCCTTTGCAGAATTTACCGATGAGGAGGGCCATTCCCACGTCACCTTTGCCGGCACCCTGCGGCATACCGACACGGTATTCCAGGTCCAGGGTTCGGGCAACGGTCCCATCGACGCCTTCTTCAACGCCATCCACGGCCAGAAGATGGACCGGTTTACCTTTGTGGACTACAAGGAGCACGCCGTCAAGCAGGGCTCTGACTCCCAGGCTGTGGCCTACATCCACCTCCAGGACGAGGAGGGCAAGGACTGGTTCGGCGTGGGCATGAGCCACAACATCAACCTGGCCCCCCTGAAGGGCATTCTCTCCGCCATCAACCGGGCCGTCAATCACGACGGCCTGTAAGCAGACGACACCCCCGGCCTGCCATAGCCGGGGGTGTCGTCTGTTTATTTCACCTCTACAATGCGAACCTTGCCGCCCTGCTCAGGCGCCCGGTCATAGTAGACGGTAATCTCGTCAGAGAAGGCAATGGCCAGCTTCAGGTTGTCCAGATAGTTGTCCTCACTGACGGAGTACCACTGCTCGGTGGTGCGGTTGTAGCACTGCACCTGCCGGGAGATGGGCAGCACCATTTCGTTGGTGGTCAGGGTCATGGTGTCCAGATCAAAGTGAGCCCTGCGGATTCCCTTGGCCGACTGGAGGGGCATATAGCCTGCCAGCCGGTTCTGTCCATCCAGCTGCTCCAGAGAGCTGACCACACCGCCCATGGCATAGTGGCGGGCGCCCTCCACGGTCCCCACCACGCAGGCGCTTTGCCCGCTGCCGCTGCCATTTGTGATGGAGATCTGTCCGTTGTGGTAGGAGTCCTCTTCCCCGGGCGTACTGCCTGCGGCACTGTAGAACACTCTGCCGTAGGTGTACCGGTCTCCGGTGACATTGTTCAGGATGAGTTTATCCACCCGGTTGGCCCAGTCATAGCCCACATAGAGAATCTGTTCAGCCGGAATTCTGGAAAGCGCAATATCTTTCCGCTGGATTTCCACCAGCTGACTGTTTTCCACCCGCTCGAAGAAGCGTACCCCGGGGGAAAGCCTGCGGGTACCCAGCTGTTCCTGTTCCAGATTGAGGGTGGCATTGGCCTGCTTTTCGGTGATGCGGCTGAGGGTGAGATAGCCCCGCTTATAGGAGGACACATTGACCAGCCGCCCCTGATAGGCCTGGGCAGCCGTTTCGTTGTAATTGGTTTTGCCCTCCAGCGTCAGAATACCGTCCAGCAGGGCAATGCTGGCTTTGCCATCTGTAATCCTGGCCACGCCCACCGCATTGGATTTGGCAACATCGGGGGAAACTGCCCCTGCCACTTCTCCGGTTGCTGTGAGCAAAAATGTCACCTTGCTGCCAATCCGGAAGGTGGACAGATCTGCCACGGCACTGGGCAGCACCTTGAGCTTGGCTCCCATCACGGTAATGGTGGAGGGGGCCGCTGCATTGGGGTAGGCATCCTCGTACAAACCGCTGAGCCTCAGATCGGAGAGGAGGAGCGTTTTGGAATAGGGATCATAGGTGCCTACATCATACTGCCGCATATCCTTCAGATCGGCAGGAATGCCGTTTTTATAGATATGCTCCGCTTTGCCGCCGGTAATCTTACCAAAGGGATTGCTGGTGCCATCCGGTTTGTTTTTTGCCACCATCACCCGGCCTGTTTCGCCGCCGGGGGTGCTGCTGCCCGGCATGTAGATGTACTTCAGCTGACGGGCAGAATCATAGCACAGCACCATGGCAGTTCCGGTACGCAGACTGGTCCAAAGGCTCTCGTAGGTGACAGGCTCAGTGGAGTCACTGCGGTAAATCTGAGTGGAGAGGGTAACAGCCACCGTTTCTCCATCCATAGTTGGAATGGCATTGGCCTGGGGCGTGCCCATAACCGCAATGGACTGGTAGGTATATCCTGTCTCAGGCAGGACCGCCAGGATTTTTTTGTCCTTGTCCAGCACCAGCTTGGCCTGGGTCCCGCCCAAAGTCTCGTCCAGACCGGGGCGGCTGCTCTCATAGGTGCCGGCCAGCGTCACCACCTTGCTGCCGGTACCTCCCTCGGATTCAATGCGCATCAGCATGGTGGCCTCGGTGATGCTGCCGCCATGGGTGCTCAGGTAAATCTCCTCGCCCCCCTTTGGCTTGGTGAAGAGCAGATTGTAAAAGAGCACCGCTGCATCTCCTCTGGTCAGGGTGGCAGCGCCGTCCAGGGTAAGATTGCGGTCCAGCCCAACCTGTCTGGCCAGCCCCAGATAGCCCTCGTACCAGATGGCGCCTACCGCCACATCCTTGTCCTCATAGCCCAATACCCGCATGAGGATGGTCACTGCCTCCCCCACGGTCACAGGCCGGTTGGGCTGAAAGGTACCGTCCCCTACCCCCATCATCAGCCGGGTGGCGCCGGTGGTACCGTTTTCTCCGGTGGTACCGCCAATGGTGATCGAAGAGGCCAGATTGATATATCCTCTGGCCCAGTGGGATGCACCCACATCGGTAAAAATAGTGCGGCTGCGCTGGGCCGGTTCTTCCTCTCCACGGCCCATCAGCTCCACTGTCATTTTGCAGAACTCTCCCCGGGTCAGGGTGGCCTGGGGCTGAAAGGCGCTCCCGCCGGTGCCGTTGACGATTCCCAGCAGCCGGAGCATTTCGGCGGCGTCAGCCTGGACGGGGTCTGGAATATCGGTAAACCTGCTGCTCCCCACAGCAGCAGCGGGAAACACCAGCATACCTGCCAGCAGCACCACCGCCAGCAAGGCGGAGAGCCAATGTCTCAAATTCATACGCTCACTCCTTTAATCTGCCCGAAGGGCCACCACCGGCTGAAGACCGGAGGCCTTGATGGCGGGGTAGAGGCCAAAGGCCACGCCCAGAGCCACCGAGATGAAGAAGGCCCCTACCGTCACCGCCACATCGGGCAGCAAGATAATCTGGAAGGACAGCTTGCCTACCACCAGGGTGCCGATATATCCGGCGGCAATGCCAAACAGCCCTCCAATGCCGCAGATCATACAGGCTTCAATCAAAAATTGGGCAATGATGCTTTTGCGCTCGGCCCCGATGGCCTTGCGGATGCCGATCTCCCGGGTGCGCTCGGTTACAGTCACCAGCATGATATTCATAATACCGATGCCTCCCACCGCCAGCGAAATGGCGGCAATACCCCCCAGGAACTGCTGCTGGAGCTTGTCCTGCTCTTCCCCCTCCTGCTGCATCTGGTTGGGCGTATTGACGGAGAAGTAGCCGGTTTTTGTGTCAATCAACCCCTTCAGAAATCCTTTCAGCAGGGTAATGGCCCGTGTGGTAGACTGGGCATCCTTGGCCTTGGCCACAAAGGTTTCCATCTGGGTGCTGCCGTTTAACTCCCGGTTCATGGTGTAGGGCAGCACAATATAACGGTCCATTCCGGTGACATTCTGCGGGTCCCGTTCCTGGTATACGCCAATGACCTGAAAGGGAATCCCGTTAATGGTAATGGTACGGCCTACCGGATTGAGATAATTAAAGAGGATATTGGAAATTTTATGTCCCAGCACGCAGACATGGCTGTAATTTTTTACATCCACATAGGAAATATCTCTCCCCTTTGCCAGCACAAAATTTTGACACAGGGAAAACTGCTGGTTCCCCATCACCACCTGTGGGGATTCCTCCCAGGTGGATGTGCTGCTGTCCAGGGTTTTGGCGCCAAAGCGGACGATGGTCGTACCGCTGAGCTGTACCACAGGGGTAACACCCAGAATGGTATCGTCCATCTGCCGGCAATAGTCGTACAGAGCGTCCGACACCTTTTCACTGTTCCAGCTGCCCGCACTGATATTGATGACATTGTTGCCAAGGCTCTCATAAAAGGCCCGCATTTTCAGGTTCTGCCCCTGGGCATAGGACACCAGAATAATGACGGCGGCCAGACCAATGATGACGCCCAGCATGGTAAGGGCGGAGCGGGCCTTTTTGGCGGCAATGGATTTCAGGGCTATTTTAAAGGCCTGGACCAGATTCATGCAAATGCCCCCTCTCGATCTCCATCGTACAAAATATGGCCATCCACAATGCGGATTACCCGTTGGGCGGTGGCAGCAATGCCGTTGTCATGGGTGATCAGGATGATGGTGGACCCCTCCTGATGAAGGCTGTGGAGGATCTCCAGCACATCCTTGCCGGTACGGGAGTCCAGGGCGCCGGTAGGCTCGTCTGCCATGATGATGGGAGGGCGGGTGGCAATGGCCCGGGCAATGGCCACCCGCTGCTGCTGGCCGCCCGACATTTCGGTAGGCCGGTGGCCCGCCCGCTGGGCCAGCCCCACCCGTTCCAGGGCCTGCTCCACCCGCTCCCGCCGTTTGGCCCCAGGCACTCCCTGATAGATCAGGGGAAGCTCCACATTTTCCCAGGAATTCAGGGCGGGGATCAGATTAAACCCCTGAAAAATAAAGCCGATCTGCTTGTTGCGGATATGGGCCAGCTGCCGGTCGGTCAGCTCTGTAATATCCACCCCGTCCAGGTGGTAATCTCCATAGGTTGGAATATCCAGACAGCCCAATATATTCATCAGGGTGGATTTCCCCGAGCCGGACTGGCCGATGATGGCGACAAACTCTCCCCGGTCAATGGAAAGAGAGACACCATCCAGCGCCCGCACCTCACTTTCATCCCCCTCATTGTAGATTTTGAAGAGGTTTTTCACGTCAATGAGCATTGCACTCACCCCTCACCCCAGCTGTCGGCGCTCTGGGTGGCATAGCCGATAAAGACAATGTCTCCCACATTCAGTCCCCGCTTGATTTCCACACGGGAGGCATCCGACAGGCCAATCTCAACCGGTACTGCCCAGAATCCTTCCGGACACTCCCAGGCGGGGTCTGGCTCCAGAATGGCATTGGCTGGGGCAGCCTCCGCCTGGACAAAGACGATGGTACCCTCTGCAGGCCGGGCTTCCGCTTCATGGTCCGCCTCTCCTCCCAGGGAAACCGGCGTCTCCAGCGAACTGAGGGGCCGGGCCGTCACCTTGCCGCTCCGGAAGGACAGTGGAGCTGCCATGCCGCTCTCCTCTTCCGGTATGGGTTCCTCCGGCAGTATCCCCTCTTCCACAGGCCTCTCCTCAGGCATACCGCTCTCTTCCGGCGTCCACGGCTCCTCCGGAAGGGCAGGGGCATCCAGATTGTCCGGCAGCGTAACATTGGCAAAGCTTACATTCTGCACGGCCGACGCCGCCACCGTCAGGCAGTGATCCGACTGGCTGGCAATAAAGGAATAGTTGACATAGGTGCCGGGAATCATGGAGCCGTCCGGGTTATCCACCTTCAGCACAGCGGGTACGGTAGCCACACCGTTTTCCCCTTTGGCAGTCATGGAGACGCTCTCCACCGTCCCCACATAGGGGGTGCCATACTGGTCCAGCTCCACCTCCATCCCCTTCTGGAGGAAGCGGGCATTGCGCTCATCCACATTGATATCCACCGTCATCTGACTGGTATCGGCGATGCTGATGCCCTGCCCGCTTTCCACCTCCTGCCCTGCTGTCAGGCTGCACGACAGTACCGTTCCGTCAATGGGAGACAGCCCGTTGAACTTGGCCAGTTCTTCACTCGCCTGGTTCAGCTTTTCCTGCGCCGCCTTCAGGGCCTCCTCCTTGGCGGTCATCTCCTCCCGGTTATCCTGGGCCTTTACCTGAAGCAGCACCTGACCGGCCTTGATATCGGCATAGTTCAGCAGCTGGAACTGTTCCACTGTCCCTCCCTCCTTGACTTTGACCGCCGTTGTCTCGTAAAAGGCCAGCTTTCCATTCTGATAGGGATAGATGGGGGCGCCGTCTTTGCCGGTAATGGCGGCAGAGGCCTCCATGCCTTCCGTCAGGGTGCCGGGATTGTCCAGCACAAAGACAACCTCAAAATGGGCGGCCCCCTCAGGAGAGACAAAGCGCACCCGGTTGATCTGCTCCACTTTGCCGGTGCGCTCCCCCATGATGGCAGGAATGGAAATCTGGGCCGTCTGGCCTACCTGAATGCTGGCTTCATAGGCATAACTGTAGTAGAGAGACAACCGCAGTTTGGTGTCGTTCACAATGGTGGCAATGGCATCTCCGGCGCTTACCGTATCTCCTGCCTTCCAGGCTGCCACTTCCCGCAGATTGCCTGCATGGGGCGCCTTCACCGTCAGGTCGGCCAGTTTTTTCTGGGCAGTCTCTTGCAGAGTCTGAATCTCCTTCAGGCAGTTGTCCACCGCCTTCTGGGCCTCTGCCACGCCCTCTCTGGCCTTTGCATCATCCATCCGGTAGAGCAGCTGGTCCTTGGTCACGGTGTCCCCCTCCTTGACCAGCACCTCCAGCACCGTTCCGCTGACGGGGGCTACCGTGGCCGACTGCCTGGCCCTGGTCAGGCCGTTTCCCTCCACTTTGGCAGAGATCGAGCCAATCTCCGCTGTATCGGTGAGGATTTCTCCTTTGGTGTCAGTCTGCCGGAATACAAAGTACCACAGGCCTCCGGCGGTGGAGGCAATCACCGCCGCTGTCAGTACCAGGGACAGAATGGTTTTGACCCTGCCCCTGCGTTTTTTCTTTTTCGGCCCGGACGGTACGCTCTGGGTGGATACAGGCGTTGCTTGCTCCGCCATGGTAGGTTCCTCCTTTGTTCCATGCTTTACATTCACTTGGCGTTATCATCTATATTCTACGCATGGAGGGAAAAGGATGCAATGACAAAAGAATGACAAATTCTTAATATTAACTTACGTTTTTTGCTTATAATACATATTTTTAAAACTTATTTAACAATTTACCCTGTATTTGAACACCCCTATTCCGTATCAGACGCACCAGGGTATGAAAAAGTTTTCGGGCAGCAGAAATCCGACCGGAAACAACGTTCCGGTCGGATCATCCAAACAAACCTACAGCTCTATCAGGTACCGCTCATAACCGTTCACCACCCGTGTGTCCCCATACAGGCTTTCCCGCTGGATGGCACGCCCGTAATTCAGGTGGGTATGCCCATGGAGAAAGAGGGCGGGCCGGTATTTGTCCAGCATCCGGTTGAAGGTCTGAAAGCCCCGGTGGGCCAGGTCGCTGCAGGGTACCATATTTTCTCCCGGAGCATGGGTCAGGAGAATATCAAATCCCCCTTTGAAGCGCAGCCGGGGGGAGAGCTTCAGCGCCCGCCAGCGCATTTCCCGCTCGGTATACTGAAAGGGTCCCTTTTTGTACCGCATGGACCCGCCCAGCCCTACAATCCGCAGCCCCTGGTATTCATAGCACATCCCGTCAATACAGGTGCAGCCCAGAGGGGGGTCCTTTTCGTACTGGACATCGTGGTTGCCGTGGACATAGAGTACCGGGCAGTGGGCAAAGGTGGCCAGAAAGGAGAGGTAGCTGGACTTCAGATCCCCACAGGACAGGATCAGATCCAGCCCATCCAGCTTGCCCGGGGCGTAGTAGTCCCACAGAGCGGGAGACTCATAGTCGGCAATGACCAGGATTTTCACACCAGTTTCCCCTTTTCCATCCCAGAAATCCGCAGCAGCTCCCTTGTCTGCTGGGTCAGCTCCTCCGGCGCCGGAATATGCCCCTCCACATGGTTGCTCAGCCAGTCCATGGTGAGAATCTGCTCTGCCGGCAGGGAGGAGTCGTCGCCGTATACCAGCGTTCCCTGCTGGTTGATCAGTTCCCCATAGAAGGGGTCCAGCCGTTCAATGCGCAGGGCATCCCGCAGCAGACTGGCCAGCCGGCGGGTACCGGCAGGCAGACGGCGGGAGCACAGTACATCCACCGTCTTTTGCCGCATTCCCCACCAGTAATTGATGGCGCTGCTGCCCCGCACCTCTTTCTTCCAGCTGCCATCCATGACACGCCGCACTAAGCTTTCATAAAAACGGCCCCAGTCGCAGTAAATCAAGGCCAGATTGTGCATTTCTTTGGACCAGGGACCTGCATTGGCGGCCAGACGGTCCTTGTTGTCAATGTAGACAATTCCCTTGTCCAGCAGGCTGTCCAGCCCCCCTCCCTCTTTCAGGCAGTCCCAGGCCAGCACCACTCGGGCATTGGCGTTGACCATCTGGGCGCCCTGGGCAAAGGCGTTGATGGCCGCAATGGCCCCCAGGGTGGGAGCCTCCGCCACATACCCGATCCGCCCGTCCCGGACCAGCGTCCCTGCAATGGCCCCCTTGATAAACTTTGCCTCATAGAGCCGGGGGTAATAGGTGCGCACCGAGGGATTGGAGGTGCTGAGAGAGCAGTTGAAAAAGCGGACCTCCGGGTGGAGAACCGCATATTTTACACTTACCGGCAGCAGGCTGGGATGGGTGGTAAAAATCAGGTCGGCTCCTTTGTGCAGCGCATCCTGTACCGCCTGTTCTGCCGCCTCTCTGGTCAGGGCATTTTCATAGGAGATGGTATACACCCGGTCCCGCAGGGTGCTCTCCAGCTGATAGCGGCCGCACTCATGGTCGTATACCCAGGTGGAGGTATCGCTGCTGCCGGCATGGATGAAGGCCACGCACAGCCGGTCGGTCAGGGAAAGGGAAAAGATGGGCTTGCGCACCATGTCTTCCATCATCAGGGCAGCTCCGGCGTGGTTGAGCCGGTTGAGCACCTCTTGGCGGATCATGGGCAGTTCCTTGGAAATCTGGCTGGAAGTCTTTCCTTTGGATTCATTGTAGCCGAAAATCTCCAGGTAGACCAAAAATGCCGTCGGCACATACTGGGGTTCTGCCCGCTCCCGCATACAGGCATCCAGAAACATATAGTAAAAGCTGCGGAAGCGCTGGATATCCTCGGCGCTCCACGGCTCATGTCCCTGGCGTCCCACCGCATTGAGCAGCTCTCCGTACTCCCCCGGCCGCCGGAAAATGGGATAATACAGCCCGGTCATCTGATAGTAGTTGATAAACTCATAATAGGCGAGGATCTCAGGGTCCTGTGTGGGCCTGGGCAGCAGGCGTGTCACCATACCGGGAATGGTAATGGCCCCGTAATACTTCAGCACACTGACCCGTTTATGCCCCTCCACCACATAAAACCGGTTGAGATACTCCACCACTTTGATGGGGTCCCGGATTCCCTCATTCACATGGGCATGGCAGAGCGTGGACCACTTGCCGGCAAATTCGCTGTCCTCCTCCAGAACCGGATAAAAACCGGGGGAAAAGCTGTTTTTCCGCAGGTCGTTGCAGGTACCTACAATCAATTCGCCGGGAATTTCAACCAGTCCCAGGTTTTCCCGACGCACTGCCAGATCCTCCGGATTTCCGGGCAAAACCTTTAACCCGGTGTCCTCTCCGGCTGCCGCCGCCGCCTTTTGTTCCCGCAGGCCTTTACGCAGCGCATCCTGATATTCCTCCAGACCAGCCATCGGTATCTCCCCTTTCCCTCCTGTACTTCTCCTAAGAAGCTATCACGACAGGGACAAAATTGCAATCCCTTTCTTGCTCCAGATTGGCGCTTTTATGGAAATCGGCGTCACTCCGGTTGCGGTTTTCTGCCGATCATGCTATGATGGAAGCGGTACCGGCAGAATTTTGCTGCCATGTACCGTTCCATGTCAATCTGAACCGCCCTGTGTTCCACCGGGACGGGCGGCTGAGCCTGCTGTGCCTGTCACAGCGGATTGGATAAAGGAGATCGTGTCATGAACCAACATTCTTATAAAAAGGGTACCGTACCCTGCCGCACCTGGCGTATGCTGATGGCCATGGAAGAGGACTTGTTTTTCAAGCGTCCCGCCGTTCCCGGCCGCCGTCCCCCCATTGTGCTGCCTGAGGCCTTGTGTCAGCCCGTAACCGTTTCTGTTTCTCTCCCCTCCCTTTCCCCGGAGGGGGAGTCCTCCTTCGACCGGAACTTTGCCCTTTGGGGACAGGAGCTGGAGGCCCTGTACCGTACCCACATTCAGGGGGATCTGGCTGCCTGGGATGGTCTGCTCTCTCTGCTGCGGGAGCAGCAGGAGGCCCGCCCCAGCCAGCTGAAGCATCTGGACCGTCTGCGGGCTGAGGAGGGGCTGTGGTTTGCCCGGCGGGATCTGCTGGCCATGGGCATGGACCCTGCCGCCTTTGCCGGCAGCCCTGCCGGCGTGGCGGAGCATCTGGACTATCTGGAGACATGCGGCGTCAGCTTGCTCCGGCTGACCGGATGCGGCCGGGAGGCTCTGGCTGTTTTGGCAGAGCCTTGCCGGAGCCGCAGCATTTCTCTGTGCGTCACCCTGCCTGCCCCGGTTGATTGCGGACCCCAGGGCTTTTACGCTTGGGTGGAGGAATTGCTTATCCTGGCCAATCTGGGTGCAGACGCCATCTGTCTGGATGCTCTGGCTCAGCTGCCTGCAGACACGGTGCGGATGGCACGGCTGATCTGTCAGCTGGTGTGTCCGGGGGTGCTGCTCACCGGCAGCGGCCCTGCCGCCTGCTTTGGCACCCCGGAGAAACCCTTGTGCCATTTGCTGTTCCGGGAGGGGTATGCCCCTCTGTGGCACACTCTGGCTACGGAGGATGTAGCCCTTCTCCGCCACGAAACCGATCTGGCTGCCGGTCAGCCCAAAGAGCAGCTCTACCTCAACGCCCTGCAGGGTGGAAACGGCCTGGCGTGGAATCTGGACTATGGCTGGCTGCATCAGCACTGCGGCACCGATGAGCAGGCCCACCGCCAGTACCTCAATGACTGGTTTACCGGCAATGTCCCCGGCGGCAATAGCCGGGCAGAACGGTGTCGGGAGGGCCGTATTTGCGGGACGACCGCCTCTCTGTGCGGCGTAGAAGCGGCTGATTACGAGCAAAATGACATCAAGCTGAACCGGGCCATTGCCTGCGATCAGCTGCTCCATGCCTGGCTCCTGACTCAGAGCGGCCTGCCCCTTCTGATATCCGGGGATGAGCTGGGCCAGCTCAACGATTACAGCTTCCATGATGACAGCGCCCGAGCCGGGGATGCCCGCAACCTGCTGAAAGGGTCCTTCCAGTGGGAGCTGGCTGCCATGTGCGGGGATGCAGAAACCCGCCAGGGCAAGCAGTTCCAGGGCCTGCGCCGTCTGGCGCAGCTACGGGCGGACGAGCCTGCCTTTGACGCCCGGGCCAACGTGTGGACCTTTGACACCGGCAACCCCCATGTACTGGGACTGGGCCGCTGGTATGAAGGGCGCAAGCTGATCGCCCTGTTCAACTTCAGCCATGACTTTGTGACGGCCGGCGCTCCTGAGGGCGGCGCCTTTGAAGAGCTGGTTTACGGCAGCCACTATGATACCATCGGCCATGTGGAGCTGTATCCCTATGGCTTTGTGTGGCTGCTGCAGCACTGAGCATCATATCTGACAGGGGGTATCCCTCCGGTCAAAAGAAACGGACCTGTTGCTCCATGCAACAGGTCCGTTTTCTGATCGTTATGCTTTATGCTCTGCCGCACAGCGCTGCTGCGGTACGGGCGGCCAGCCGGGCGTTGTTGAATACCAAGCGGATGTTGGAATCCAGGCTGTCGCCGCCGGTCAGCTCCTTCACTTTGGCCAGCAGGAAGGGCGTGGTGGCTTTGCCGTGGATGCCCTGGGCATTGGCCTGGGCAATGGCCTCATCAATGGCCTGGTTGATGACGGCGGGGTCCATGGAAAACTCCTGGGGAATGGGGTTGGTCACAAGCATACCGCCCCCCAGGCCCAGTTCACGGGAAACCCGGAAGGCCTCTGCCAGTTCAGCAGGGGAATCCATCTGATAATCCACTTCAAAACCGCTGTGGCGGGTATAGAAGGCAGGCAGTTCCTTGGTGCCGTAGCCAATGACGGGTACCCCATGGGTTTCCAGGTATTCCAAGGTAAGGCCCAGATCCAGAATGGACTTGGCCCCGGCGCACACCACCATCACGGGAGTATGGGCCAGCTCTTCCAGATCGGCAGAAATGTCCATGGTGGTTTCAGCGCCCCGATGGACGCCGCCGATACCGCCGGTGGCAAAAATCTGAATGCCTGCCATATGGGCAATCATCATGGTGGTGGTCACAGTGGTAGCGCCGTCGGCCTTCCGGGCCACCAGCACAGCCAGATCCCGGCGGCTGGCCTTTGTAACCTCCTGGCCCTTTTTGCCCAGATATTCTATTTCCTCCTGGCTGAGTCCCGCTTTCAGCCGTCCGCCCAGAATGGCGATGGTGGCAGGTACCGCCCCGTTGTCCCGGATGATCTGCTCCACCTGCAAGGCAGTCTCCACATTCTGAGGGTAGGGCATCCCGTGAGAGATGATGGTAGACTCCAGTGCCACCACCGGCTTTCCGTTGGCGATGGCCTCCGCCACCTCCGGGGCCACGTCCAGATAGCAATTCCATTCCATATGACAATCCTCCATTGTTTTATTTCAGCTGATTGATGAAAGCCCTGCTCTGGTTTTCAGGGTGTGTGCGCTCATTTGGGGGTTAATGGTTTCTCCGCTTTCCATGGCAATGGCCCCTGCTGCCATTGCCGCTTTTGCCGTCCCCTCCAGGTCGGTACCCTCCAGATAGGCCCAGGCCACCGCAGCCATGGCGGCATCCCCACAGCCGGTGGTATTGACCATACAGGCGGGGAAACAGGGGACATGGCACCGTTGCCTGTGGTCGGCCGCCAGCATTCCCTGCTCTCCCAGGCTGATAAACACCCGCCGCAGCCCGGTGGCCAGCAGCACATCGGCTGCATGGTTCAGGCTGGCTTCATCGGTAATGGATACGCCGGAGAGCAGCTCGGCCTCCATCCGGTTGGGCTTGAGGGTGTGCAGCTTTCCTAAAACCGGCCGCAGCTTTTCCGCCTTGGCAGTGGACACCGGGTCTGCAAAGATGGGCAGCCTGATGGTATCGGCCAGCCACTGAATACTCTCCTGAGGAATGTTGGTATCCAGCACAATGAGCTGGGCGTGCTGCAGCAGTCTGGTCCGTCCCATCAGGAAGGCTGGGGTCAAATGGCGGTATATTTCCATATCGCTGACTGCCACCGCCATATCTCCCCGTTGGTCGGACACAAAGAGATAGGTAGAGGTAGCCGCTCCGGGAACCGTCAGGCACTGGCTGATATCAATGCCCAGTTCTCCGCAGCTTGCAGCAATGCGCTGGGCGTGCAGATCATCCCCAAAGGCGGTCAGCAGCCGCACATCCATCCCCAGCAAGGCCATGTTATGGGCAATATTTCTGCCCACACCGCCCAGGCTGGTACGCACCTGGCCCGGGTTGGAATCCCCTTGCACCAGACTTTCCAGGGGCCGTCCTCCGATGTCCAGATTGACGCCCCCCACCACCACAGCATAGGGGTCTGTACGCACAATATAGCCCTTCCCAGCAATATGGCCCTGCTTCATCAGGTTTGAGATATGCACTGCCACGGAAGAGCGGGTAATGCCGGCTTTGTCCGCCAGCTCCTGTTGAGAGATCATAGGGTTTTCCTCAATCCAGTTGAGAATTTGCCGTTCCCGTTGGGTCATCAGGTTACACCACCATAATCATTTCTTTATATTATAATCATATGCTTACCAATGCCCCATGTCAAGTATTTTTTCGCCGGAAAGCATGTTACAATCAATGCAGCAAAGTCTGCCTGTCCCCCATGAAAAAGGGGGTGCACCTTTGGGGGACGAATACACCTACCAAATATCTCCCGTTCTGCCGCTCAGAAGACCATCAAACGGGCCTGCCGCACATAGTGCGGCAGGCCCGTTTAATATCAGTCTTTCAGTGTCTCAGCCCAGGCAGCATACTTGGCCACCTTGGCGTCACAGGCTTCCTTGGAAGCATCGTTGGCCAGGATATACACCTTGACCTTTGGCTCAGTGCCGGAGGGGCGGACAATCAGGCTGGTGCCGTCGGTCATTTCATAGCGCAGCACGTTGGAGCCGGAAAGTTCCATCTCAGACTTGGCGCCGTCGGAGACGCTTACCACAGAGCCATCCTTGTAGTCCTTCTGCTGGGCCACAGCCACACCGGCAATTTCCACCGGGGGATGCTCCCGCAGGCCGGCCATCAGATCGGCCATCTTCTTCAGGCCGTCCAGACCGGGCATCACCAGGTTCAGGGTCTTCTCACTGTAGAAGCCGTACTTCTCATAGCACTTCTGCAAAGCGTCGTACAGGGTCATGCCCTGTCCGGCGTACCAGGCGGCCATCTCGGTGAGGGCCAGGGCGGCGGTGACGGCGTCCTTGTCCCGGACGTAGTCGCCCAGCATGTAGCCGTAGCTCTCCTCATAGGAGAAGATGACCTTGCCCTCGCCGGCGTTCTCCAGCTTGTCCTTCTTCTCGGCCAGGAACTTGAAGCCGGTGAAGGTGTCGTAGCAGGTCAGGCCGTTGGTCTCGGCCACCTTGCGGGCCATCTCGGTGGTGACGATGGTCTTGAGGGCCACCGGCTTGTCCGGCATCTTGCCGGTGCGGTTTTTGGCCCCGATCAGGTAATCCAGCAGCAGCACACCGGTCTGGTTGCCGGAGATGGTGATGTACTCGCCCTGGTTGTTGCGGACCATAATGCCCACCCGGTCGGCGTCCGGGTCGGAGCCCAGGATGAAGTCGGCCCCCTCCTTCTTGGCCAGATCCACCGCCAGGTAGAAGCCTTCGGGGTTCTCCGGGTTGGGGGAGACCACAGTAGGGAAGTTGCCGTCGATGACCATTTGCTCAGGGACACAGATGACGTGCTTCATGCCCAGGCGGCGCAGCGCCTCGGGGATCAGCTTGTAGCCGGTGCCGTGGAAGGGGGTGTACACCATCTTGAAGGTGTCGGC
>CALWOK010000165.1 GCA_944383125.1 uncultured Flavonifractor sp. | reverse complement strand
CGGCGTGTTGGAAAATGAGGTTTGGGAACGGGGGCATACAGTCCAGCGCCATTGGATTTCCCTTTGATCGTAGTAATACCGAAAGGAAACATCTGATATGAATTATAAAATCGCTTTGATCCGGGGGGACGGCATCGGTCCCGAGGTGGTAGGAGAGGCTGTCAAGGTTTTGGAGGCAGTGGGCAAAAAATTCGGCCACACCTTTACCTATGAAGAGGTATTGCTGGGCGGCTGCGCCACCGACGCGGTAGGGAAGAGCTACCCCGACGGCACCGCAGAGCGGTGCAAAGCCTGCGATGCCGTCCTGCTGGGTGCGGTGGGCGGCCCCAAGTGGGGGAGTGACAAGCCCGCCGAGCAGCGGCCCGAAACCGCCCTGCTGGCCATCCGAAAGGATTTGGGCCTGTATGCCAACCTGCGTCCCGCCGCCCTGCGGCCTGCTATGGCAGACGCCTGCCCCCTGAAGAAGGAGACGGCGGAAAAGGGCATTGATCTGATGATGGTGCGGGAACTGACCGGCGGCATCTATTTCGGCCAGCGGGAGAAGTACGAAACCCCCGACCGTGGCATGGAGGCCGCAGACCGGATGGCCTATTCCGAACAGGAGATTGAGCGCATTGGACGGCGGGCCTTTGAGCTGGCCCGGCTGCGCCGGAACAAGGTATCCTCTGTGGACAAGGCCAACGTACTGGAAACCTCCCGGCTGTGGCGGTCTGTGATGCACCGGCTGGCGGAGGAATATTCCGACGTACAATATGAGGATGTGCTGGTGGACAACTGCGCCATGCAGCTGGTGAAGGACCCCGGCCAGTTTGACGTGGTGGTTACAGAGAACATGTTTGGCGATATTCTGTCCGATGAGGCCTCTATGGTCACTGGCTCTATTGGCCTGCTGCCCTCGGCCTCCATTGGAGATACCGCCCCCGGCCTGTATGAGCCCATCCACGGCTCTGCCCCCGACATTGCCGGTCAGGACAAGGCCAACCCCATCGCCACCATTTTGTCGGTGGCCATGATGTTCCGTTACTCCTTCCAGCTGGCTGCCGAGGCCGACGCCGTGGAGCAGGCGGTGGACGCTGTTCTGGCAGAGGGCTGGCGTACCCCTGACATTGCCGAGCCCGGTGTCACCCCCATTGGCACCCGGCAGATGGGGGATCTGATCTGCGGAAAAATCTGAGTGGGACAGGGAAGGGACGGCGCTGCCGTTCCTTCCTTTTTTGAGCGGGGGATGGCCTTGACGCTGCTCTCCAAAGCTGTTACAATACTTTGCAGTCAAAACAGACAAAAGGGGAGCGAGGGCCATGATTCTGGCGGTTGATGTGGGCAATTCCACCACCACGGTGGGACTGTTTGAAGGGGGAGGAAAGCTCCGTTTCCGGGCCGCCCTGGAGACCTCCCGGAAGAAAACCCGGGATCAGTGCGCCATTGACCTGCTGGGGGTGTTCCGGCTGTACGGGGCAGACCCGGCTCAGGTCAGCGGGGCCATCCTGTCCAGCGTAGTACCCCCCTTGACCGCCATCTTTACCGACGCTATTGCCCGGCTGATGGGGAAGCCCCCCATGGTGGTGGGGCCGGGCATCAAAACCGGCCTCAATATCAAGGCGGAAATCCACAACCAGCTGGGCAGTGATATTGTGGCCTCGGCGGTGGCCGCCATTGCCGCCTATCCCAGCCCCATTGTGATGGTGGATCTGGGTACCGCCACCTCAGTGTCCCTGATGGTAGGCTGCGTATATGAGGGATGTATCATTATGCCGGGGCTTACCCTGGCGTTGGAAGCCCTGTCTGAACGGGCCGCAGCCCTGCCGCCCATCTCCCTGGAGAGTCCGGTCCCTGTGGAACTGCTGGGCCGCACCACGGAGGAGGCCATGCGCTCCGGTATGCTGTACGGCCATGCCGCCATGCTGGAGGGGGTGGTGGACCGGATAGAAGCCCAGGTGGGTCAGCCGGTGACTGTGGTGGCAACGGGGGGAGGCGCCCCCCGCATTCTGGCTCATTGCAGGCGCACCATCCACTATGACGCCGATCTGGTGATGAAGGGGCTTTACCTGCTCCACCAGAAAAACGACCGCAAGCCCCGGAAGGGATAATTTTGTGCTCAACGGTGTTGGACCGTGGGTAAATACACATGCGCTGCATCCTCAGGAAGGGGAGCGGCAGCAGGAGGGAATGCAGTATGAGAGCAACCGAAAAAACCAGACGCCTGACCGGGCTGGCCTTAATGACGGCCATCATTGTGGTCCTGCAGGTAGTCGCCAGCTTCATCAAGTTCGGCCCCTTTACCATCACCCTGGCCCTGGCCCCCATCATCATCGGGGCGGCGCTGTACGGCGCAGGGGCAGGAGCCTGGCTGGGCGCCGTGTTTGGCGTTGTGGTTCTGATTGCCTGTGTGGCTGGCTGGGATATGGGCGGAAATGTCCTATTCACCGCCAATCCGCTGCTCACCGCCGCCCTGTGCATTGTCAAGGGCGGGGCGGCCGGTCTGGTATCCGGCGCCGTGTTCCGGGCTATGGCAGAGCGCAGGCCCATGAGAGCCTCCATCACCGCCGGCATCCTCTGCCCGGTGGTAAATACCGGCATCTTCATCGCCGGTCTGACCCTGTGCTTCTATGACACCCTGGTGGCCTGGGCAGGCGGTTCCAACCTGATCTTCTATATCATTACCGTCCTTACCGGCGTGAACTTTGTACTGGAGCTGGCCATCAATCTGGTGCTCAGCACGGTCATTGTGCGGGTGGTGCGGGCCAGAAAAGGGTTTTAAAATACAAGGGTCTGCTGCATGATTGCAGCAGACCCTTGTTCTTTCTTTGGTTCAGTCTAGATTGCGGGTGGCGATCACATCAATACCGGTGTTGCACACATTGGGTACCACAACATCGCCGATGGACACCGGCAGATTCACGTGGGCCTTCCGGACCGCCTGCAAACAGGCAAAAATCTGATCCTTCGGAATTGCCTGGGCCGTTTTGACACACAGGGGAGCCTTGCGGCCGGGTACCCGCACCACAGAAGTCACCATGCGGGTGGGGGAGGCCACCTCATCCCGGGCGTACTCCACACCTTTCTTGCAGGTATTGCCCGTGACGGAAACCATCTGGTTGTTTTCCACCTCTACCGTCAACTGACAGCCCATGGGGCAGCCGATACAGGTCATGATCCGTGTCTCCATTACTGACGCACCTCCAGTCTCACAGTAATTTTGGATACATCGGGGTGGTCGGCAAAGAGCTGAGGTTCTACCTCCAGGGTTGCCATCTCACCGGGGGCCATAATCATGTGGGGCTTGCCCCGCAGCACCTCCTGGCCGTCAAAATCCACGCAGATGCGGACGGCCTTATACACATTCCGGGGACGGAACATAAAGCGGATGGGGGCATCCACCTTGCCTGCGTGTACCCGCTGGGGTACCACGCCGTTGACGCCAAAGCCGTTTTCCACCGGAATGGCGGGGCCGTTGTCAGCGGTCTGGCCCAGAGCATACCGGGCGGCCTGCTCACCGGCCCGGGCGGACTCCTCAGATACAAAGTCCACCAGGTCGTGGACGTGGAGCACATTGCCTGCGGCAAAAATGCCGGGTACGTTGGTGGCCAGCGTCTCATCCACCACCGGGCCGGAGGTGGCAGGGGAGAGCTCCACCCCTGCGGCGGTGGACAGCTCGTTTTCGGGAATCAGGCCCACCGACAGCAGCAGCGTGTCGCAGGGGATGTACTGTTCGGTGCCGGGGATGGGCTTGAGGTTCTCGCCCACCTGGGCGATGGTAACCCCTTCCAGACGCTCCCGTCCGGCAACATCCACTACCGTGTGGTTGAGCATCAGGGGAATGCCGTAGTCGTCCAGACACTGGACAATATTCCGCTTCAGGCCGCTGGAGTAGGGCATCAGCTCCACACAGGCCTTTACCTTACATCCCTCAAAGGTCATGCGGCGGGCCATAATCAGGCCGATATCGCCGGAGCCAAGGATTACCACCTCTTTGCCGGGGAGGAAACCCTCCAGGTTGACAAACCGCTGGGCGGTACCGGCGGAGTAAATACCGGAGCAACGCCAGCCGGGGATGCCCAGAGCACCCCGGGGCCGCTCCCGGCAGCCCATTGCCAGCACAATGGCCTTGGCCTGGAACTGCTGCAAGCCCTCGGTGGGGCTGATGGCAGTAACGACCCGGTCGGGAGTGACATCCAGCACCATGGTGTCGCATTGATAGGGGAGGGCCAGCTCCATGGCCTTGTCAATATAGCGCTGGGCATACTCAGGGCCGGTCAGCTCCTCGCCGAAGCGCTGAAGACCAAAGCCATTGTGAATGCACTGCTTGAGAATGCCGCCCAGACTTTCTTCCCGCTCTAAAATGAGCAGATTTTCCACCCCGGCTTCCCGGGCTGCAATGGCGGCCGCCAGACCGGCGGGGCCTCCGCCGATGATCAAAACATCTACCTGTCTCATTGTGCCGCCTCCTCTCCGCCGATGGGACCGGTCAGCAGAACTGAATTTCCGCCGAATTTGGTAATTTCCGTGGGCTGAAGGCCCAGCTCTTCACAGAGAATGTCCACCACTCTGGGGGAGCAGAAGCCTGCCTGACAACGGCCCATACCTGCCCGGGTGCGGCGTTTGACGCCGTCCAGGGTACGGGCGCCGGGGGTGCGCCGGATGGCCTCCCGGATTTCGCCCTCGGTCACTGTCTCACACCGGCAGACAATGCGGCCAAAAGCGGGGTCCTGGGCAATGAGCACCGCCCGCTCCTCATTGGACAGCTCCCGGAATTTGGGGATGGCAGTCCGCTTGGGCTGGAAGGAGGGATTGTCCTCCGCCTTCAGATAATCGGCCACCCAGCCCGCCAGATCCACTCCGATGGCGGGGGCTGCGGTGAGGCCGGGGGACTCAATGCCGGCGGCATTGAAGAAGCCGGGAGCGTCAGGGGCCTCACCCAGCCGGAAGTCCCCATCAGAGGGACGGGGCCGGATACCGGCAAAGGTGGTGATAAAGCTGCGGCCGGGGATGTTGGGCCAGGTGCGGGAGGCGAACTGGAGCACCTTGGCAAGGCCCTCGGCTGTGGTGCGGGTATCGGTGGGATCGTCCACATCCTCGGCCGTGGGGCCAAGCAGGAGGGTGCCGTCCACCGTCCGGGCTACCAGGATACCCTTGCCCTTGTCGCTGGGCAGCTGGAACATGGCGGAATGGAAGGTGCCGGAGTAGGTCTTGTCCACCATATAATACTCGCCGCGGCGGGGGAGGATGTCCAGCTTGTGGGCAGAAACCATATTGTTGAGCCTGCCGGAGCCGCAGCCGGCAGCGTTGACGATTGCTTTTGCCTCCAACGTCTCGCCGGAGGTTGTGGTAATCCGCCAGCCGCCCGGAATGGCTTCCAGCCGATCCACTGCGGTATCAAACTGGAACTGCACCCCATTGGCAGCAGCATTTTCCGCATAGGCGACGGTCAGCTCATAGGGGCAGACGATCCCGCCGGTGGGTACCCACAGGGCAGCCACCGCAGTGGGACCGATATTCGGCTCTTTGGCCTGGAGCGCAGCCTGGTTCAGGATTTCCAGCCCGGGGACGCCATTGGTTTCGCCTCTGGCCTTCAATTCCTCCAGACCGGACAGGTCATCTCCTTCAAAGGCCACCACCAGAGAGCCGTTGCGCTCAAAGGGTACCTCCAGTTCCTGGCTGATGGCGTCAAACATGGCGTTGCCCGCCACATTGTACTTGGCCTTCAGCGTACCGGACTTGGCGTCGTATCCGCCGTGGACAATGGCGGTATTGGCCTTGCTGCATCCGCCGTCAGCCACATCGGAGGCCTGGTCCACCACCAGGATATCCAGCTTCCGCCGGGAAAGCTCCCGGGCCGTGGCGCAGCCAATGACGCCGGCGCCGATGATGATTACATCTCTCATTTACAATCGTCCCTTTCAAAGAGACCGGGCGCGGTCAGGAGATCATCCTGCCGCGCCCGGGGATTTATACTGTCTGCGCGGGGGAGAGGAGCAGGGTTATTCCTCCCACTTGAGGGAGCGGCCTACCGCCTTATCCCAGCCCTTGGTCAGGGCCTGGCTGCTCTCAGGAGACATCTGGGGATTGAAGGTGCGGGAAATGGCCCAGTTCTCCATGACCTCTTCCTTGCTGGACCAGTAGCCCACCGCCAAACCGGCCAGATAAGCGGCACCCAGAGCCGTAGTCTCAATGCAAACCGGCCGCTGGACGGGTACCTGGATGATATCGGACTGGAACTGCATCAGGAAGTTGTTGGCACAGGCGCCGCCGTCCACCTTCAGGGCGGACAGCTTGATGTTGGAGTCGTCCTGCATGGCCTTGAGCACATCGTTGGTCTGATAGGCCAGGGATTCCAGGGTCGCCCGGATGATATGATACTTGTTGGCGCCCCGGGTCAGGCCCACAATGGCGCCTCTGGCATAGGCGTCCCAGTGGGGGGCGCCCAGGCCGGTAAAGGCAGGCACCACATAGACGCCGTTGGTATCCTTTACCTTGCTGGCCATGTACTCAGAGTCGGGGGCGGAGTCGATGAGCTTCATCTCATCCCGCAGCCACTGAATGGCGGCGCCTGCCACAAAGATGGAACCTTCCAGTGCGTACTCCACCTTGCCGTCCACGCCCCAGGCAATGGTGGTGACCAGGCCGTTGTGGCTCATGACAGGCTTTTCGCCGGTGTTCATCAGCAGGAAGCAGCCGGTGCCATAGGTATTCTTGGCCATACCGGGCTGGAAGCAGGTCTGACCGAAGAGGGCAGACTGCTGGTCGCCGGCAGCGCCGGCAATCTTGATGGGGGAGCCGAAGATGGAGGGATCGCTCTCACCATAGACACAGCTGGAGGGCTTGACCTCAGGCAGCATGGACTTGGGGATGTTCATGCGCTCCAGCAGTTCATCGTCCCACTTCAGCTCGAAAATGTTGTACAGCATGGTACGGGAGGCGTTGGAGTAGTCGGTCACATGGACCTTGCCCTTGGTGAGGTTCCAGATGAGCCAGGTGTCGATGTTGCCGAAGAGGAGCTTTCCGGCCTCCGCCTTTTCCCGTGCGCCGGGGACGTTTTCCAGAATCCAGCGGATCTTGGTGCCGGAGAAGTAGGCGTCCACCACCACGCCGCACTTATTGCGGATCTTATCGGTCCAGCCCTCAGCCACCAGCTCGTCACAGAAATCAGCGGTACGGCGGCACTGCCATACAATGGCGTTATAGACGGGAATACCGGTTTCCTTGTCCCATACCACGGTGGTTTCACGCTGGTTGGTAATACCGATGGCGGCCACATCCGCGGCAGTTGCACCAATTTTCAGCAGGGCCTCCTGGGCCACACCCATCTGGCTGGCCCAGATCTCCATGGGATCATGCTCTACCCAGCCGGCTTTGGGGAAAATCTGGGTGAACTCCTTCTGGGCGACGGAGCAGATTTCACCCTTTTTATCAAAGAGAATACAACGGGAACTGGTGGTGCCCTGGTCTAATGCCATAATGTACTTTGACATATGAAATAGCCTCCTCTTTGGGTGTTTGATGGTTGCGGCGGGTGCAAACCGCCTGGTTTTTCTGAGCATATTGTACCGTTAAGCTGAAAAAAATGCAAGAGGGATTCGGTGATGGGCGGTTCAATCTTGTGTAAAATGACGAGTATAGAATGGCAGTAAAATTCCTGGTTTAAATGTTGTTTTGATAACTTTTGCGCTGAAATGACAAAAAAAAGCAGGGAAATCGCAAATAAATGCCGGTGTAAAATCAGCCGTACTGCGCAAGACAATATCCACAGCAAACGGCATGTTCCATGAGCAGCAGCGCCGTCCGCACCGCCGCCACACCGGGGCCGGGCTGCCGCAGGCCGCAGTTGACAAAGCCAGGCACCGGTGGTATGGTGGGCTTGCATACACACAGCGCACACAAGAACAACACTGTTTTATTTTGTTGACGGCGGACCGGGCCAGATCCGGCAAACAGCCGGGGCCGGTCCCGGTGGGGAGGGCCTTGCGGCCCGCACCAGAAACTCAACAAAATAAAAATTTTGTTGAGTTGAGAGGAGGATTCCGGCCCAAATGGACCATAACGACTATAAACTCACCGCCCCGGAGCTGCTGCGCAA
>CALWOK010000164.1 GCA_944383125.1 uncultured Flavonifractor sp. | reverse complement strand
GTGGATCTGAAGCAGGGCTATAACGGCCACCTGACCAGCCGGGAAGCCGGCTCCGTGGGCGGCCAGATGGTCAAGAACATGAAACCCGCACGAAAGACGAGTTTTGCCCGGGCCAGCCGCACCATGGCGGGCCATATGCGGGAAGTTAATTACATCACTTCGGTAACCCTTTAAAAGACCTGAACCCATACCGGGCAACTATGCCTGCCCCGGGAAGCACATAACAGCATCATCCTGGACGGATTGATTCAGCAGTAATAGCCGGTGGTGCTCAGCAGCTTCCCCAACTTGAGGTACTCAATGTGCAGCCGCTCATAGATCGCCCGCCGGTCTACCGGCGTACCGGCGGCTGCGGCAGCATATGCCGCCGACACAGCCACCGATGTGATATTGCTGCCGGTAAATTCAAACTTTTCCGCCAGCTCGTCAAAGCGGATGCGGGGGTCCATGGGGATCTCCGGGGGAAAAACGCTCTCCCAGATCTGCTGCCTGGTCTGCTGATTGGGCATGGGGATGTTGACGAAGTAGGTCATGCGGCGGCAGAAGGCATCGTCAAAGTTGCGGACGTGGTTTGTGGCCAGAATGGTGATGCCGGGAAACTGCTCGATCCGCTGCAGCAGGTAGGCCGTCTCCATGTTGGCGTATTTGTCCTTGGAATCTTCCACCTGGGTGCGCTTGGAAAAGAGGGCGTCCGCCTCGTCAAAAAACAGGATGCAGTTGATATCCTGGGCAATATCAAAGAGACGTCCCAGATTTTTCTCGGTTTCGCCGATGTACTTGTCCACAATCTGGGACAGATCCACCCGGAACAGATCAATGCCCACCGTGGCGGACAGCACCTGGGCAGCCATGGTTTTACCAGTGCCGGGAGGACCGTACAGCAGAATGGACAGCCCGCGGCCATAGGGCAGCTTGCGGGCAAAGCCCCAGTCCTCAGTGACCTGATACTGACAGCGGATCCGGCTGCATGCGCTGCGCAGCAGTTCCTCAGATTCCTGGGGGATCTTCAGATCCGTCCAGGTAAAGGGGGTGGGCAGATGTCTGGCCAGATGGCCCAGCTGACTGGAGGCGTGCTCCCGCAGGGCCAGCGCAATCTGGGCGGGGCGGTCTGGCTGTTGGTTCAGGGAGGCGCTGCTGCGCACCAGACAGTCCATCAGCCAGCGGATCTGGGCAGGGGAAAGCCGGTAACGGCCCGCCAGATCGGTCAGCTCCTGAGGGGAGAAGTCCATGCCGGCCTCCCGTCCAAACTGCGCCCAGAACCGGTATCGGGCAGCCCCGTCGGGCAGGGAGAATTTCAGGGACAGATGGCGCACCGTCTGCTCCTGTGCAGAATTCCAGGACTGATCGGCGCACAGCACCACCAGAGGGAAATAGCGCCGGAACAGCCGGATGGCCCGGGAGAGAAGGGGCTTTGTCTCGGGCAGCTCCAGGGAAAGATGATCCAGACAGGGGATCATACCGTCCAGAAGACACTGAAAGATGATACGCCGCAGCAGAATGTCCTGCTGATCCTGGCTGCTGCAGGTCAATGCCCTGGCCTCCACCGACAGAAAGGTAGCCTGGACCTTGGCGGCAATCTGGGCCAGAGCAAAGCTTTTGCCGCAGCCTGCGCTGCCGTACAGATGGAGGATGGCGGTGGGCTGCCGGGGCGTCTGGGCAAATACATACTGCAAATAGGCCGCCCCTTCATCAATCAGGGACTGATTCCACAGCACAGGTTCCTCTGCCGGTCCATAGATCAGGGTGGTATCCAGGGCCAGGTCATCCATATGGGGTTGTATGGTGCCGGTAAGCTGATAGAGCAGCTGCTTAGGTACCGCAAGGGGACGGGACAGTGCCGATCTGTGGGGGTTCTCCTGCCAGTCCGTCAGAAACAAATCGTTGACCACCCGGTGCCGGTCCAGCATGGCGTACAGAGCGTCGGAGGAAAGGGGCTGGAGCAGGCTGTACAGATCGGCAGCCAGCCCCAGAGAGGCCCGGCAGCACTGAGGGTCATCCTGAAGATAGGCAAAGATGCGCTCAAAACGTCGGTCCAGATCGGTACACAGGGCCAGCAGCACACAGAAGGCCTCCCACTGGCTCAGGCCAAACCGCTCCGTCAGATCGGGAAAGGGAAGGGGGACTCCGGCCAGCCGGGAAGCCGCAATCCGGTGACGGATGTGGTTCCATGCGCTGACTGCCTCAGGCAGAGGCTCCAGGGGAAGGGCATGGCGGGAGCGGCCCAGCAAAGCGGTGTGAAATTGCGCTTCAGTCACCACCATCCCCCGGGTGGCATAGGGGGTATCTTCATTGTGGTTATATTCAGCATAGGCGGTACACAACAGACTTACCAGCCTCAGCAGATCATCCATCAGTTCTGCTGCCGCTTCATACGGACCCTCTTGTGAGGTGGAAAAATAGATGGAATACAGCCTTTCTTCCTGTTGCGACAAGCCAATCCCTCCAATCTTTTTTGCAGAAATCCTACTGGGATTATAGCAAAGCACAGAACGGCCTGCAATGCACCTGCCCCAAGAAAAACAGAAAGAATCCTAAAGGATCTCTAAAATCTGAAGCAAAATGAGGGTGTCTCCTTTCCAGATAGGATATCCCATGTTATAATAATCACACACCGCCATGGGAATTGTGCGGAAATGGAGGCGAAGGGATTATGCCAAGGCAGGCTCGTTCTCTGGAAGACTATCGTACCGACATCACCACACGCAGCAGTGAGGAACGAAAAGAATCCGTCCAGCGGCACACAGAATATCTGCGCAGTATCAATACATCCAGCGCCCAGTCCAAGATGATGGAGGAGCTGCTGCGTGTTCAGAAGCTTTTCAATGCCCAAAACTCCAAGGGCTTTGAGGCTATTATGAATACCGTCCACATTCTTGACCGTGCCATGGATGGGGTTATGACGCAGGAAAGCGAGCAGGCGCTTAAAGCTGGTATGCTGGATACATATGCCACGCTGCTCATGCAGTGTGACGAATATCTGGCCAGCCACAGCGGCCATCGGTTTACCGCGGCGGGCAAACACAGGGTGGAGGCCGTTCGACGATTGAGGGCTTTAGCAGATGATGAGGCTCAGCTGCTGCAGTCTGCCCTGTCTGAGATTGAATCGTTTGGTTCGGGAATTACAATGCGGCAGCTGTTTGCCGGTATGCGCCCTCTGAAGGAGTTAGTACCTGTGGAGAGTGACTTTGCCCTGCCCAAAGCGGTGGAATTTGGGCCAGAGCAAAAGCCGGATGTGGTGGACCCCATCCGGGAGCTGAACCGGATGCGCGCTTCTCTGCAGGAAGATGAACAGGTACCTCAAAATACCAGGGCTGTTTTGGACATACTGCTGGAGCAGATCACCCGGGCCAGACTGGACGGACAGAAGAGCCTGGGGGCAGATCTGGTGGACCGTGTGGTGGAACTGTGCCGCCCGGGCGGGAAGGACAGCACACTGGCACGTCTGGCCCAGGCAGCAAGCGCCTATAAAAACAGCCTCCAACTGACCAGTACTGCCCAGGCCATGGAGGGGAAGACCGAGCTGCGGGATGACGAGAAATTTGACTGGGATGACCAGAACCAGCTGGTTTATCCAGAGTACCGGGTCATGTCACCTCAGGTTGCCCGCTATCTGGCGGCCCATACATCGGTCAATCAGGAGGGTTCTGAGGCCCAGAGACAGCTCTACGGCAAGGGCAACAAAGGCCGTGTCAGCGCGGAAGGAAGGGCCAACGGTTACATACTGACCTCGAATTCCTTTGAAATCAACAAATACCTGCGGGAATTCCACGACCGCTCCGGTTTTGATGAAAACAGAATCCACAGAAATTTTAAAGTCCTGTCAACCATCGGTATGCTGGACAGGGCATCCAGAGGGAACCATCTGCCGGAAAAGACCAGGGTATACCGGCTGCTGAAGACCCCATATTTGAAATATGTGTTTGGTCTGGAGTCACCCAGTGATACTACCCTCAATCCCGATACAGCCCAGCAAATCAATAAGCAGGCGGGCAAAATTGTGACGGACAGCAATTTCATGTGCAGTGGTTTTGTTGCCGATAAAATATTCATCACCAGTCCCATTGTGCTTACCCTCCTGTGCGACGAAGGTACCCCGGTGTTTACCACCTCCAACCTGGCAGAAGGAGAGATCATTTTCGGACGCAATACCAGCTATATGATTCTTGGCGCTGTGATGCACAGCGGAGCGGGAGCCCTTCGTCTGCCTACGTCCCACAAGGATACGGACGATCAGTATGCAGAGGACAAGGAACGGATTGCGGAGTTCCGAGGACTGGAAATTTTTGCTAAAGTACTCGACACAGAAAAAAAGGAAGCCAAAGAACAACAGACGCAGTATCCAGTCAACAAGGCCCAGTCAGAAGATGCCTTTGAAGCATTCAAAGCAAAGCAGGTTTCCTACTTCGGACTGAATGGGAAGCATGGCGATAATGTACACCGCAATGCCTATCTGCAAATGGCCCGGGCCGATCAGGCCAGCCTGGATGAGCAGGAAGCCGCTGCTATGGATGAATATACCAATGATTCAGGCGCAATCAACCGGCGGCTGCGCAGTGGGGAGCTGCGGCATGACGTAACAGACGCCCAGAATGTATTTATGAAGCGGGCTTTCGCAAAGCATCCCATTCCGGTTGAAATGACGGTGTACCGTGGGGTATCTGACGGCTTCCTCAGCTTCCTCATGAACAGCAATCCGGACTTGTTTGAGCAGGAAGAGCGGGATCTGGTCATCCGGGAAAATGGTTCTCTGGATCACAGAGGCATGTTGGGCATGAATCTGTATTCCAGATTTCGTAATGTGGTATTTCAGGATGCTGCTTTTGTGAGCACCTCCACCAATAAGTACTTTGCCCGCCGTTGGGCCAATATGGTGCGGCATAATGAACGGGCAGCAAAGTATCAAGGCAAAACCGATGATGCCAGCAAGGAAAAGCTAAAAAAACATACAGGACAAAACGTGTTCCAGGATATCAAAGGGGCTCATGTGCTGAACATTCATCTTCCTGTCGGAACCCGCGCCATGTTTGTGGACACCATGTTTACCCGCACCGGACGGGCCAGAGGACAAGATGAAGTTACGCTGGATGCGGGATACAGCTATCAGATTACAGGGGTTAGACTGGTGGGTCCTGGTATGTTGGAAATGGATGTGGAATGCCTGGGCTGAGGAGGAAAGCGTCTATGGATTATGAGAAGAGGCCTGCGGTTCCGGATGAGGAACGGGCGCAGGAGTTTGTCTATCGCCAGGGTGATGCCGTGCATGTGGTGCGCAACAGTGAGCTTCCATGCGCCAACTGCCGCTTTGCTATGCCTGCTGCCGGTGCCTGCCAAAAGTTTGAGCGAAAACCGGCGGATATTCTCGTCCGCCATGCCCCTTGCCCGGAGTATGTTCCAGTGGAGGGTCAGGAGCCTGTGACGATATCCCCGCCGGAGGAA
>CALWOK010000163.1 GCA_944383125.1 uncultured Flavonifractor sp. | reverse complement strand
GGACGCCGACATCACCGGACCCTCCATTCCCGCCTCCTTTGGCATCCACACCCGGGCAGAGGGCAGCGAGCTGGGCATTTATCCCGCCGAGACCAGGACCGGCATTGAGATCATGAGCCTGAACCTGCTCACCGAGCATGAGACCGACCCGGTGGTGTGGCGGGGTCCCATCATTGCCGGTACCGTCAAGCAGTTCTGGACCGACGTGATCTGGGGCGATGTGGATTACATGTTTGTGGATATGCCCCCCGGAACGGGCGACGTACCCCTTACCGTGTTCCAGTCCCTGCCCATTGACGGCATTGTGGTGGTCACCTCTCCCCAGGATCTGGTGAGCATGATTGTGACCAAGGCGGTAAAGATGGCCGAAATGATGCACATTCCTGTGCTGGGCCTGGTGGAAAACTACTCCTATTTCCAGTGTCCCGACTGCGGCAAGCGCCACGCCATCTTCGGCGAGAGCCACATTGACCAGGTGGCTGCCGGGATGGATCTGAAGGTGCTGGCCCGCCTGCCCATGGACCCGGCAGTGGCCGCCGCCTGCGACGCCGGCAAAATCGAGGATCTGGAAACCAATTATCTGGCCGACGTGGCCAAAGCTCTGGCGGAATAACCAATATCATCCTTCACAAAAGATTCATATCTGGTTCAAAACGGGTTCACAGGAAACGGGTAGGATAACATCGTGGTCGGAACGGCCACTCCTCTCTTTCCTCTCTTTTTCAGATCTTGGGAGCACAGGCCCGCAACAGGCGGCGGGCCTGTGCTTCTGCGTTTTATCCAAAGGAGGACTTGGCTATGAAATCCGGCGTGCGAAAACCCTCTTTTTCCCCCTGGATGCTCCTGCTGCCGGCGGCAGGGGCAGTGGCGCTCATCGGCCTGCTGGTGTGGCTGCTGCCGCCCGCCCCTGCGCCGTCTGACCGCACCCTGCCCGACTATGTGACGGAGCAGCTGCTCCCGCTCAATCCCTATTCCCGGCCGGGCGATGCTCTGGAGGAGGTCAACGGGGTTGTGGTCCACTATGTGGGCAATCCAGGCACCACCGCCCGGCAGAACAACAGCTATTTCACCAACCTGGCCCAGACGGGCGAAACCTACGCCTCCAGCCACTTCCTCATTGGTCTGGAGGGGGAGGTGCTGCTCAATGTCCCATTGGATGAGATTGCCTACTGTACCGGCCCCCGGAATGGGGATACCATCTCCATTGAGTGCTGCCACCCGGACGATACCGGGGAATTTACCCCGGAAACCTATGCCTCTCTGGTGAAGCTTACCCGGTGGCTTATGGACCGGTACCACCTGGATGCCAGCCAGATCATACGCCACTATGACGTCACCGGCAAGGAATGCCCCCTGTACTATGTCCGCAATCCCCAGGCCTGGACGGATTTTTTGGACAAGCTTTCTCAGGACGCTGCATAAAAAACCATGATGCGGGAACACCACAGGGGTGTTCCCGCATTTCTTGACACTTCAGGCCCCTTTAGGGTAATATAATAAAAAATGGACAACCGCGCCGGCGCCAGTGGGGCCGGCATCTTTCACGCTATAAGGAGAAACACATGGCAAAGAGCAATTCCCCCAAAGGCTACGGCAACGACTCCATTTCCTCCCTGAAGGGGGCCGACCGGGTGCGCACGCGCCCGGCGGTGATCTTCGGCTCCGACGGGCTGGAGGGCTGTGAACATGCCGTATTTGAGATTCTCTCCAACGCCATCGACGAGGCCAGAGAGGGCCACGGCAGCCTGATTACCCTGACCCGGTAAGAAGACCAGTACAATGAGGCGGAGGACTTCGGCCGGGGCTGTCCGGTGGATTGGAACGAAAAAGAGCAGAAACTCAACTGGGAGCTGGTATTCTGCGAGCTGTACGCCGGCGGCAAGTACAACAACAACTCGGGCGACAATTATGAATACTCCCTGGGGCTTAATGGTCTTGGCTCCTGTGCCACCCAATATGCCAGCCGGTACTTTGACGCCGTCATCCACCGGGACGGCTTTGAATACACCCTTCACTTTGAGAAGGGCGAAAATGTGGGCGGACTGAAAAAGGAGCCTTATACCGGCAAAAAGACCGGCTCCCGATTCCGGTGGCTCCCCGACCTGGAGGTATTTACCGACATCAGCATTCCGGTGGAATACTATCTGGACGTGCTCAAGCGGCAGGCCGTGGTCAACGCCGGCATTACCTTCCGGTTCCGCAACCAGGTGGGGGGCAAGTTTGAAGTCACCGATTTCAACTATGAAAACGGCATCGAGGACTATGTAAAGGAGCTGGCAGGGGACAACCCTCTGACCCAGCCGGTATTCTGGCAGACCGAGCGCAAAGGCCGTGACCGGGCGGACAAGGATGAGTACAAGGTAAAACTCTCGGTCTCCTTCTGCTTTTCCAACACCGTGCAGGTCATAGAGCACTACCACAATTCCTCCTGGCTGGAGCATGGCGGCTCTCCCGAAAAGGCGGTGAAGAGCGCCTTTGTCAACGGTATGGACGCCTACCTGAAAGCCCAGGGAAAGTACCAGAAAAATGAGAGCAAGCTGACCTGGGCCGATGTAGAGGACTGTCTGGTATTGGTGAGCAACAACTTCTCCACCCAGACCTCCTATGAAAACCAGACCAAAAAGGCCATCACCAACAAGTTTGTCCAGGAGGCCATGACCGAGTTCCTCCGGGCTCAGCTGGAGGTCTATTTCATCGAAAACCCCTTCGACGCCGGGAAAATTGCCGAGCAGGTGCTCATCAACAAGCGCTCCCGGGAAAATGCCGAGCGCACCCGGCTGAACATCAAGAAAAAGCTGTCGGGCAGCGTGGATATCTCCAACCGGGTGCAGAAATTTGTGGACTGCCGCACCAAGGACACCACCCGCCGGGAACTCTACATTGTAGAGGGCGACTCGGCTCTGGGCAGCGTCAAGCTGAGCCGGGACGCAGAATTCCAGGGCATTATGCCTGTCCGGGGCAAAATCCTCAACTGTCTCAAGGCCGACTACGCCAAAATTTTTAAGAGCGAAATTATCACCGATCTTTTAAAAGTGCTGGGCTGCGGGGTAGAGGTCCACGACAAGCACGCCAAGGATCTGGCGGAGTTTGACCTGATGAACCTGCGGTGGAACAAAATTGTCATCTGTACCGATGCCGATGTGGACGGTTTCCAGATCCGCACCCTCATCCTCACCATGCTCTACCGCCTTACCCCCACCCTCATTCAGCGGGGGTATGTGTATATTGCCGAGTCCCCCCTGTATGAAATCAACTATAAGGAAAAAACCTGGTTTGCCTACTCCGACGCCGAGAAAAATGACATTGTCAACGGCACGCTGGCAGGTAAAAAGTGCTCCATCAACCGCTCCAAAGGTTTGGGCGAGAACGAACCGGATATGATGTGGCTCACCACTATGAACCCGGAGACTCGGCGGCTCATCAAAGTAATGCCCGAGGATGTGGAAACCACCGCCCGGGTCTTTGACCTGCTGCTGGGGGACAATCTCCAGGGCCGGAAGGACCACATTGCGGAAAACGGGTATAAATATCTGGAATTGGCGGACATTTCCTGATAAAGGTACCCGCCCCAAGCACAATCCTCTGAAAAGGACGAACGGAAATGGCGAAGAAAAAGACCCCTCAGGAAGGGGCGAAAAAGGTCAACAACCCCAACGTGATGGGCCTGCGGCCGGAGGTGCTGGAGCAGCCCATCACCGAAACCCTGGAGCTCAACTATATGCCCTATGCCATGAGCGTCATTGTCTCCCGGGCCATTCCGGAGATTGACGGGTTCAAGCCCTCCCACCGGAAGCTGCTGTACACCATGTATCAGATGCACCTGCTGGGGGGAAACCGCACCAAGAGCGCCAACGTGGTGGGGCAGACCATGAAACTCAACCCCCACGGCGACGCCGCCATCTATGACACCATGGTGCGGCTGTCCCGGGGCTACGGCGCTCTGCTCCACCCCCTGGTGGACTCCAAGGGCAACTTCGGCAAGGTGTACTCCCGGGATATGGCCTGGGCCGCCAGCCGGTACACTGAGG
>CALWOK010000162.1 GCA_944383125.1 uncultured Flavonifractor sp. | reverse complement strand
GTGCTGCCGGACTTCCGGGGCAGGGGCATTGGAGACGCTCTCACAAAAGCTTTTTCGGCGGCCTTTCCAGACCGGCTGGCCCATGTGTGGGTACGGGAGGACTATCCCGCCCCGCAGAAGATTTATCAAGCCAACGGCTTTACCCTCGACGGCTACCAAAGCGCCGTATTGCAAACGAAAGGAGATCAACCATGAACGAACTGATTACCTTGCTGGAGGAAAACTGTCCCGGCATTGACTTCAGAGGCTCCGATGCCCTGATTGATGACGGCATCCTTGACTCCCTTGACCTGGTTACCATTGTTTCTGCCCTGATGGACGCCTATGACATTACCATTACCGTGGACGAGCTGCTGCCGGAAAACTTCAACTCCGTCGAGGCCATCTATGCACTGGTTGAGCGCCTGAAGGGATAAGACATGTCCTTTACCTCACTGAGTTTTCTTGGATTTGTGGGAGGGGTAGTGCTGCTGTACTACCTCCTCCCCAAACGTGTTCAATGGGGACTTTTGCTGGCGGCCAGCTATGGCTTTTATCTTGCCGGCGGTCCGTCCACCATTGTCTATCTGCTGTTTACCACCGCCGTGACCTATGGCGCCGGGCTGCTGCTGGGCGCCCTCAATCAGAAGGGCAAGCAACTGCCGCCCCAGGATAAAAAGGCGGGGCTGCAGCGCATCCGCAGCAAAAAAAATGCGGTAGTGCTGCTGACCTGTCTGGTCAACTTTGGTCTGCTCTACTTCCTGAAATACTGGGGGTTTACGGCAGAGGTTCTTGACCAGGTGACAGGCATTTCTCTGGCGGTACCCGATCTGCTGATGCCTTTGGGCATCTCCTTTTATATCTTCCAGTCCATCGGCTATGTAATCGACTGTCACCGGGGCAAGTATCCCCCCGAACGCAATTTCTTTCGCTATGCCCTCTTCATCTCCTTTTTCCCCCAGGTGGTTCAGGGACCCATTGCCCGGTTTGACCAGCTGAGCCCCCAGCTGTTTTCCCCTAAAAAGCTGGACTATGAAAACCTGCAATACGGCATCCAGCTGGCCATGTGGGGGTATTTCAAAAAGCTGGTGCTGGCAGAGCGCATCGGCGTCATGGTCAACACGGTCTACAGCGACTATGGAAGCTATCCCGGCTCTATCCTGGCCTTTGCCACCCTGGGCTACTGCATTCAGCTGTACTGTGATTTTTCCGGCGGCATTGACATTACACGGGGCATTGCCAAAATGCTGGGCATTGACCTGGCGGAAAACTTCCGCTGCCCCATCTATGCCCGCAGCCTGACCGACTACTGGCGCCGGTGGCACATCACCCTGGGCAGCTGGATGCGGGACTATGTCTTTTACCCTCTGGCCCTGAGCAAGCCCTTCCGCAAGCTGGGTTCCTTTGGCCGGGCGCACTTGGGCGGCGTAATGGGCAAGATTCTGGCCACCTCTGCCGCAACCTTTGTGGTGTATTTTATCATCGGCATCTGGCATGGGGCCAATTTCCGCTACATTTTCTATGGATTTTATAACGGTATCCTCATTACAGCAGGGCTGTTGCTGGAGCCTGCCTTTGTGAAACTCCGGGCCAAGCTGCCCTTTTCCTGCGACTCCAGGGGTTTTCATGGGGTACAGATGGTCCGTACCTGGCTCATTGTCTTTGTGGGACGGTACATCACCCGGGCGCCCCGGCTCCTTGCCGCCTTTGTCATGCTCAAGGAAACCGTGCTGCACTTCCAGCCCTCCGCCCTGGTGGACGGCACCATCCTGACCCTTGGCATTGGCGCCATGGACTATATGGTGGTATTTCTGGGCATGGCGGTCATTCTGTTGGTGGAGTGGTACCAGGAGAAGGGGGGACACGCCAGAAAGTGGCTGTCCCAGCGGTCTGCCTGTGTGCAGGTGGGGGCCATTATGATTCCCCTGCTGGTGATTGTCCTCCTGGGGGCCATCGGACAGAATTATGTGGCGGCTGAGTTTATCTACGCACAGTTTTAAGAGAGGAGTGTGTCATGTCACCGAAAAAATGGGTTATTTCCTTTCTTTGCTGTCTGGCAGCTCTGCCCCTTCTGTTGGCCGGGTTTAATTTTGTGGTGGATCCCTTTGGGGTATTCGGCAACTGTACCTGGTATTCCTTCAGTGAAACCCTGAACCCCCGGGTGGCCAAGATTTCCTATCTGAAGGAGCATTTTGACCAGTACGACTCCTATCTGGTGGGCTGTTCCTCCACCAGCTCTTTCCCAGTGGAGGATTTGAACCAGTATCTGGATGCCAGCTTTTACAACACCATTGTGTACGGGGCGGATATGAGCGATTCCGAGAAAATTGTGCAGTATCTGCTGGCCAACGATGAGGTAAAAAACATTGTGCTCAATGTCTACATCGACAACGGCATGGTGTATGGCACCGGCGAGGATGAGCTGACCATGAAGCTGCCCGCCGAGGTCAGCGGTGCTCCCGCCCTCCCGTACTATCTGAGCTATCTCTTTGCAGACCCCAACTATGCCTTTGATAAAATTGAGGCTGCCATGGAGGACTCCTTTCTCACCAAGCCCTTTGACGTATTCAATGAGGAGACAGGGGCCTATGACAAGCGGGTCAGAGATATCGAGCACATTGGAGATATGGAGCGCTATCTGGAAGCCTATCCGGAGTTTGTAACCTATCCCCATGTGCCGCAGACTATGGAGCAAATTGACGCCTGCATGGAGAGCATCCAGCGCATCAAGGAGATGTGCAAAGCGGCGGGAACCACCCTCTATGTGGTGTGTGCGCCGGTGTACAGCGATTACCTGGCCAACTTCACAGCGGAGGATATTGGGGCCTTTTATACGGCGCTGGCCCAGGTAACCCCCTACTGGGATTTTTCCTACAGCTCTGTCAGCGAGGAACCCCGGTATTTCTATGACGCAACCCACTTCAGAAACGCTGTGGGCACCATGGCTCTGGGACGGATGTTTGGAAACGACACCATTTATATTCCGGAGGATTTCGGGGTATATGTGACGGAGCAAACTGTAGGGGAGCACATCAAAACTCTGACAAACCGGTTTGAACGGGAGGATGAGTCCTATACCCAGGAGGTGCCCATCCTGATGTATCACCATCTGTCTCAGGAAACAGGGTCTGGCACCACCATCTCGGCGGCAGCCTTTGAAGACCAGATTGCCGCCCTTCAGGCCAACGGATATACCGCCGTTACCCTGGAAGATCTCTATGATTATGTCACCTACGGCACAGAGCTGCCCGACAAGCCCATTGTCATTACCTTTGATGATGGCTATGAGAGCAATTATACCCTTGCCTATCCCATTCTGGAACGGTATGGATTTTGCGGGACCATTTTTACCATCGGGGTATCGGTGGGGAAGGATACCTATAAAGATACCGGCGCTGCCATCATCCCCCACTTTGACTGGGAGCAGGCCAGGGAAATGGTGGCTTCCGGGGTGATTGAGATTGGCTCCCACACCTACGATTTCCACCAGTCTGAAGCGCTGGACCCTGCCCCCGTCCGTTCCGGTGTGCTCCAGCTGCCGGGGGAGTCGGAGGAAGACTATATTACCGCTTTCCGCAGCGACATCAGCCGTTCCCTGGCAGAGATTGAAGCGGGACTGGGCGAACCGGTGCACATCCTGGCCTATCCCTTTGGGTTCTACACCGAGCTTTCCCAGGTGCTGTGCCGTGAACAGGGCATCTATGCCACCCTCACCGTGGAGGAGCGTGTCAATACCCTGGTCAAGGGGCTGCCCCAGTGTCTCTACGGGCTGGGCCGCTTCAATGTGACCGAAAGCTCCGGCCAGGAATTGATTGCCCGTCTGGAGGCATAACAGTTTTATGATAAAAAGAAAGACATCTGCCCAAAGCAGATGTCTTTCTTTTTGGTGCAGTTGATGCATCGAAAGCCGAATCGGTCTCCCGGTCGGCAAGGGCGGTCTGGACATCGCCAAAAGTGATGCTGTCGGTCCCGTCCTTGTAGTTGTAGGTGATGACCATTTTGTCATCATAGAGATAGATGGCGTTGACAAAGGTATCGACCAGCATCTTCCGGTGGGCCTCCTGCCGCACATCTAATTTTTGGAACCGGCGGAGCCAAAAGGACATAAACTCGGCGCTGATTTTGGGCTTGG